>DQUE01000138.1 GCA_015662405.1 Sulfurimonas autotrophica
TCATATCTGAAATTGCTTCGAGTGCCTGTTTGAGTTGTTCAGGTTCTAATAAAAAAGTATTAATTCCTAAGTCAATTAATCCACCAATTTTTTCTTCATCGCTTGTTAAAACCAGGGCAACCTGTACCTGTTCTGGTTTCATAGTTTTTGTTTGTTTTATAAATACTGTTCCTTCAAGAGGGTCTGTGGTAATATCATTGATAACAATGTCATATTTATTGGCATAAATCAGTTTAAGTGCTTTGTGTCTATCTGGTGCAATATCAATTGCGTTAAAGTAAGGAGCTAATGTCTGAGTATCTACATGTAAAACTGTTTTATTATCCTTGATAAAAAGTATATTCCATTTTTTCTCCATAATTATCCTTTAGAGAAGTTTTTCATTTTTGAGGAATTCATCGAGTTCTTCTTCATATATGATCTCTTTTTCAAGAAGAAGTGATGAAAGTTTTTGTATAGTTTTCCAATGCGTATCAATAAAATCACTGATGTTTTTTTGACTCTCATCCATCCATCTCTCAAGTGCTTTATCAATTTTTGCGTGGTAATGTTCTGTATCTGCACCATTTTGCGCATCCATTACACCATTTATATTTATATAGCCTACCTCTTCATCCATTCCATAATGCGCTATGGCTTTATAGGCGTCATGAGTAGCTTGTTGTAAATCATTATGTGCACCAGAATTTAACCCATCAATAGAGCCAAAATGTTTAATTTGCGATGTTCTTCCTGCTAATGAGACAAGAATTCTATTTTTAAAATCTTTTACAGTCATATTGTTTTGAACATCACTGTAGTTATGAGCAATAAAGTGCTCATTATTGTCTTTAGGGGTTAAACTTATGTGTTCAATATGTACATGAGGCATTAATACTTTAGAAGCAACAGCTCGTCCGGCTTCATAAATAGCCGTCTCTTCAAATATCTCTTCAGCAGAGAGATAGGTCTGTTTTTCACCATATTTAATTGCATTGATCTGTTCAACTAAAATTTCTTGTGTAATAGCAGGTAATCCGTGGCGTAAGCAGTAAAATGATGATTCTTTACTCAAGAGTTCAAGCTGTGCTCCTGTAAACCCAGCAGTATACATTAAGAGTTTCTTCATATCAAAAGAGCCTTTTGATGGCTTATTTTTAATAATTTTTTCTAAAAAATACTCTCTTGCATCTTTATCTAAATTGTTTACCTCAATATGAATCTCTATTCGACCTGGTCTTATAATTGCACTATCAATATTATCTTTAAAATTAGTAGCTGCTATGACAAAAATATTTTCACCTTTTGTATCAGAAAATCCATCCATTTCAGATAAAAGTTTATTAATAGGAACCTCTTTGCCATTTTCTTCACCACGCTTACCAATTGTATCTATTTCATCTATGAAGACAATAGCTGGTGCATACTCTTTTGCTTTACTAAAAATCTGTTTTGTTTTTGCAGGATCAAGTAGCTCTAGTCCTGTAGTTGAAATAAAAGGGAGTTCTGCTTCTTTGGCAAATGCTTTTGCAAGCATCGTTTTACCTGTTCCGGGAGGTCCATAAAGCAACATACCTTTTGGCGGTGCTATATTAAAACTCTCTAAAAGTTTAGGTTCTTTAAAAAAGTTGATGACTTCACGAAGTCTCTGTTTTGCTTTATGATGTCCGGCTATATCATCAAAAGAGACATTTGGAATATCAAAGACCAAACCATCTTCGCTAAAGTCCTTTATTTTTGTTACCTGTTTAAATTTGATGTTGGAAATTTTATAGTGAATGACACCATGTTTGCTGCTTATAGTATCTTCTAGATCAAGTGTAATATTTTTTCTAAAGAGCTCTTTTACAAGTGTTTCATTCTCTATTAACGGGTTTATCTCTTCACTTAGGTAATGAGTGCAACTTTTTGAAAGAGAGACTTTTATTGTACTAAATTGGCTTGTTTGGATGCCTGAATCCATTATATGTGCTGTAACTCTATCAAAAAAAGTTGTACTTACTTTGTCTTTTATACGTCTTGCATCTAGCTCTGGTGCAAAATTAAGAATTTGTGTTTTTAAAAAATCATCAAAATTATCATCAATAGTAAAGTCAATATTATAACGTTCTTGAAACCCATCTTTATAATTTAAAAAGGCTTTTTTAGCAATTTTTGCATAGGCATCATAAGTAAGCTTGTTAAAAAGACAAATATTCGCTTGAGAAAATCTTGAAACAAGCTCAGGTAAAATAGCCTCTTGCCAACCACCGCTCCTGCTGTCTCTTTTTCTTTCTCGTCTAATAGCTTCAAGAATCATAGACTCAGCTTGAATATAATCTTGTTTTACAAGCTCCTTAAAGCGATTATCGAGATATAACTCTTTACCAAGACTTGTAGTGATAATAAATATTGTTTGTGTAAAATCTACCATGTAATTGGCATTTTCTTCATTATAGATAATGTCTGGATCTTCACTACATGGAGCATCTGTGACCTTATCCCAACCACAACCATCACGTAGTTGTCCACCTTCAAAAATACTAAGGAGATTACTTTGTATAATATTGTCACATTTCTCAAAGGCATCTAGCACTATAATGGCTTTTGGATTTCTATGCACAAAACCGGTAAGCTGACCAACTCCATAGCCTTTCCATCCGGCAGGGTATCCATAGAGTTCTCCACCATTTTGTTGGTGGTATTGTGTCATATCAAATTTCATAATTTTATATTTTGGGAGGTATTTACTCATAAGTTCAGCTAAAAAAGTTTTTCCAGTTGCAGGAGAACCTAAAAAGAGATAAGTTGCTTTTGGTGCTTTTTTATTTTCACTCATGTCATTTTTCATACTGTTAACAACAGTGTTTATTGCTTGTTCTTGCCCAAAAAGTTCTTTGGAGAGTTCTTCTTTTAAGGTTCTTGCAAGTTCTATATTATTGCTTGGTTGAATAGTTGTTTCTTTATCTTCCTGTGCTAACTTTTTGGCATATTTATCTTCAATAATTTTTTCATGCTTTTCTACTGCTGCTTGTGCGAGTTCTGCTAGACTAGGCTTGTTTTTTTCTTCTTTATCCATTGCTGCTTGAGCTAATTCTTTTAAATTTGGCATATCTATATCTTTATTGTTTGATTTTTTATTTGCGCATGTTACTAAAATTTTGTTGAGATTAAACATAGAGTTAGGAGTTGTATAAAAAGACAAAAGGCTACTCAAAGCTATCAACCTCTTTAAAGGTTCCAATAGCTTTGAAACAGCTTATTTTAAAAAGGCTCTTACTGTGCTCCAAATTGACGAGAATCCATTTCAGCCATGAATGTTTCTAATGAAAATGTAATATAGTTTGCTAAATCTTTGGGAGTTTTTTATCACTATATCTTTACTCTAAAATTTAGCTATACTTTTATGATTAAAATTAGGAGATGCTATGCTTTATGAGACTGTAGATAGAGCTAAAATAGAAGAAATGGTTCATCGCTTTTATGAAAATGTATTAAAGGATGATATATTACGTCCATATTTTACAAGAGCTTTGGGAAGTGATCTTAAAAGTGGTAAATGGCATGAACACCTAAATACACTAATTGGTTTTTGGTTGCTGATGATGAAAGCTGAATCCGGATATAAAGGTGATCCTTTTCCTCCACATGCTTTTTTAGGACAAATGTATAGAGAAACATTTGAACAATGGTTATTGCTTTTTAAAGAGGTTGTAGATAGTATGTTTGTCCCAGAAATTGCTGAAAAATTTTACAAAAAAGCGGATATTTTAGCTGAGCAATTTATTGAAAATTTAGGTATAGATGACGAAGAGGAAGATTAAAAATGA
>DQUE01000081.1 GCA_015662405.1 Sulfurimonas autotrophica
CGCATAATAATCCACCCCTTCACCTATAGAAGTAAGCCCTACGCCTATTAAATCTGCACCACCTTTGTTGTGTAGCCTTGGAAATTTCTATGCAACTCTCCTTTGTCTATTGCCTTAAAAAGCTCATCTTCAGGTTTTGCAAAGTGATCCATTCCAATCATTTTATACCCGTTATTTGTTAAAAAATCAATTGTATATTGCATAATTTGTAGTTTTTCATCAGGGGGTGGCAGAGTTGTCTCATCTATCTTTCTCATTGTCTTTTTCAGCCAAGGAACATGTGCATAGTTAAATACCGCAAACCTATCAGGGTTTAATGTAAGAGCCAAAGAGAGTGTCTCTTTAAATGTATCGAGTGTTTGAAAAGGCAAACCATAAATCAGATCAACATTTACTGAATGCATATTGTATTTTCGTGCCAAATCCATTGCATCTTTTGTAATCGTATAAGGCTGAACGCGATGGACTGCAACCTGCACTTCTTCATTAAAATCCTGAATACCAAAACTTACACGATTAAATCCATGTTCACTCATTACACGCATCTGCTCTTCATTGATATGGCGTGGATCAATCTCACAAGATATCTCTGCATCAGCAACAAAATTTGGAAAATATGATTTGATTTCAGTTATAATTTCATCTAATTGTGCAGCCGAAAAAAAAGTAGGCGTGCCTCCGCCAAAGTGCATCTGAATCACTTCACGACTACAATCAAGATGTTGTGAAAGAATTTTCAGTTCTCGCTTTAAATAGTCAATATAGCGAATCATCTTCTCTTCTTTTGAGGTAAAAACAACATTACATCCACAAAAATAACAAGCATTTTTACAAAATGGCAAATGAAAGTAGAGGCTTAAAGGTCGAGAAGCATCTTGTGTTTGCAGTTTTTTTATATATTCATCATACCCAAAGGCATCACTAAACTCTAATGCTGTAGGATAAGAAGTGTAACGAGGTCCTGGTTTTGAATACTTTGTAAATTTTGCGAAATCTAATGCCATATAATTTGTTCCTCATACTAATAATTCTCTAGATTATCTCTAAAAAGTGTTGAAAAACTCATAAAATCTCTTTGCGACTCTATTTTTTCAGCTCTCCTGCCAATCTTTGATAAACTCCGGAGCACTCTAAAAGTTCTGTATGTCTGCCACTAGCTACAATCTTTCCCTTTTGCAGTACTAAAATTTTATCGGCATGCTCAATCGTAGAGAGTCTGTGTGCAATCGTTATCGTAATTTTATCTTTTGTGTAAGCATCGAGTGCTTGCTGTATACGTTTTTCACTCTCATTATCCAGTGCTGATGTTGCTTCATCAAAGAGTAGTAGTGAGGCATGTTTGTATATTGCTCTTGCGATGGCAATGCGTTGTCTTTGCCCACCAGAGAGATTCGCTCCCGCTTCGCTCATCATAGTATCAATACCACCTTCAAGTTGCATTACAAAATCATAGGCATCTGCAAGTTTTAGTGCTTCTATGACTTTTTCTCTATCTATCTCCTCTTCACCATAAGCAACATTTGCCGCCAAGGTATCTTGAAATATATAAATACGTTGTGAAACAAGGGCTATATGGTGCTTCAGTGATTTTTGCTTATACTCTTTTATATTAACACCATTGATCAATATCTCGCCACTGTCAGGGTCATAAAAACGCAAAAGCATATTCATAAACGTTGACTTTCCACCGCCACTATCACCAACAAGCGCAATATGCTCCCCTTGATGGATTGTAAGATTCACATCATCTAAAATATTACTATTTTCATACTGCAGTACAACATTTTTATACTCTATTTTTTTAATATCTTCTGTGAGTTCTTTTGTACCCTCAACAACACTATTTTCTTTATCGATAATTTCAAATACACGCTCGCTCGCAGCCAAAGCATCTTGAATTTTTGAATAGGTTCCACCAAGTTTACGAATTGGTTCAAAGACAAGTCCTACTGCTGTAATAAAAGCGGTAAACTCACCAACACTCATTTTCCCATCAAAAACCTCTTTTCCTCCAACATAAACAACCATAGCAAGTCCTGAAACTGCAATAATTTCCATTATTGGCGAAACAAGAGCACCTACATAAATTGCTTTCATATTGATCTTGAAAAAGTTCCAGTTTTCTGTACTAAAACGAGAGACTTCAAACTTTTCTGTAGCATTGGCCTTGATAATTTCACTATTATTAAAAACTTCTGTCAGCCGTGAAACTAAATCTGCATTTTTACTCTGCGAGCGATGCGAATATTTTTTCAACTTTTTAGCAATTTTTATTAAGGGAAATATAATTAAGGGCATTACAATAAGCGTATAAAAAGAAAGCAAAGGATTTAGATAAACAATATAGCCAACAAGTGCAAGTACTGTTAACAGGTCTCGAAACATATCAGGAAGCATATTTGAAACAAAGTACTGTATACGCCCTATATCATTTGTTACACGCGAAATGAGTTCTCCACTCCGGTTTGCATACAAAAACCCCATATCGAGATAAATCATTTTCTCTAAAAGTATTTCACGAAATCGTGTCACAATACTCTGCCCAATATACTCCATAAAAACGGTCTGAATATACTTTCCAATCGCCTTTGTTACATAAATGGCAATAAGCCCAAAAGGGATGAGATAGAGCATAGTTTTATCTTTTTTAATAAACATATCATCCATCATAGGCTTCATAATCTGCGCCGTTGCTACAGTAGATATAAGAATCAGCAATCCACCAAAAATGACAAGCATATAGTAGAGTTTATACTCTTTTATATAAGGCCAGAATCTTTTAACAATCTCTTTCAAATGCACTCCAGTAAAATAATACGCTATTTTACACTAACTCTTCTCTTTTTTAGCTATAATTACATAACTGAACTTACGAATTTTTCAATTTCTGTAACTCCATATATGTTCCTTATATTAGCTCTTAGTGTTATCTTTCTCTCTCCTTGTCTCACTTTTTTATTACTCTAGCAACTGCAGCAAGAAAACATTGCATACTCTCTTTACTTGCTGTAACTGTATAGACAACGCTTGTGTTAAACTCTTTTTGAGATATAATAATATCATTTACTCTACATTCATACTCAATAAAGCGAACATCTGTATATGCAAATGTAATTATTTTAGTTACTTCTTTTTTGTACTTTTGTAAATCTGCTTTTTCAATAACCAAATTAACTGCATCGCTATAGGCTCTGACTAAACCACCCGTTCCTAATTTTGTTCCACCAAAATAACGCACAGTAATAACCGCACTATTAATCAGCTCCTTGCCTTGTAAAACCATTAGTGACGGTTTTGCAGAAGTACCTGATGGCTCTCCATCATCACTTGAATGCTCTACAATTTGGTTATATTGATTAAGATATCGATAGGCTGTTACAAAATGTCTTGCTTTAGGGTGTTCTTGTTTGAGTCTTAAAAGAAGTGTTTCATACTCACTAAAAGGTATAAGATGTGCAATAAATTTTGATTGCTTCACCTCTAAAGTATTTTCATATTGTTCTTTTATAAAATACATCTCTATTATGCTAGATTTGTATAAACTTTTTGCACATCCTCATCATCTTCAAGTCTTTGTAAAATCTTATCTACATCAGCTTGCTCCTCTTCACTGATTTCAATTGGAGTATTTGCAATTCTTTCTAATGTAGCTTTCGTAATTTCTACACCCATTTTCTCTAGCGCTTCATTCATCGTTCCAAAACTTGTATAATCAGCTGTTACTAAAACAATACCATCTTCACTCTCAATCTCTTCAAGTCCTGCATCGATAAGCTCTAATTCTAACTCTTCTATATCCATATCATCAGAGAGTGAAAACTCAAAAAGAGCTTTTCGAGAAAACATAAATTCTAATGAACCATTTGTAAGCATCTCTCCGCCATTTTTATTTAAAATACTTTTGACATTTGCAACTGTTCTCGTATTATTATCTGTTGCACACTCTATAAAAAGAAGTACGCCATGAGGAGCTTTACCCTCAAAGTTTACCTCTTTCATATCAGCACTATCCTTAGCAGTCGCTCTTTTTATAGCTGCATCTATGTTATCTTTTGGCATATTTTCAGCTTTAGCATTTAAAATTGCTGTTCTAAGCTTTGCATTCATATCAGGGTCAGTTCCACCCTCTTTTGCAGCCATAGTGATAACTTTGCCAAGTTTTGGAAACAATTTTGACATTGCTCCCCATCTTTTTAATTTTGATGCTTTTCTATACTCAAACGCTCTACCCATAAAAAAATTCCTTATTACATTTATTTTTGAAATTATACCATTTTCAATGTATAATACGATAGAAGGAAGATTAATGAGACTCAGCTTTAGACTAAAACACCATTTTTTTAGTGCTTTTCGTGAATTATTTGTGCATCATCATGGATCCTTGGAGTTTCGTGCAAAAATATTTGCACTTTTCATTGCTACAAATAAAAACGCTACAGTTGAAAACTATATTGTTCATGTGAAAAACATTGGCTTAGAACTTTATAAAAACGATACAGATAGAGCAGATCTACTTATGCTCTCAACAAAAGAGCTTGTGAAAAAAATAGAAGAGCATAATGGACTCAATATTGACTCATTAGCCTTAAATATACAAAAAGAGCTAAAAATAGTACCAAGATATGCACATAAAATAGATATTGACGCACTTCGTGGATTACTACAGTTTACTTATGATGATGATACACTAGCATATCAAGAAAACATTTTAGAGTTTTTACAAAAAATCAAAGAGGAAACACTTAATCAAAACAAAGGATAGTTTATGGATTTACAAACACTAGCACTACATGCAGGATACGAAAAAGATTCGCAAGGAACAATGGCTGTTCCAATTTATCAAACAACGGCTTATGAATTTCGTGATGTTGCCCATGCAGCAGATCTTTTTTCATTAAAAGAGCTTGGTAATATTTATACACGCCTCAATAACCCCACAACTGATGTATTTGAAAAACGCTTTGCAGCACTTGAGGGCGGAGAAGCAGCGATTGCTACTGCTAGCGGTATGAGCGCAATTTTTTTCGCAATTATCAATGCTGCAGAAGCGGGTGATAATATTATCTGTGCAAATCAACTCTACGGAGGAAGTTTAACCCTCTCTGCACACACACTCAAACGCTTTGGCATAGAAGCAAGATTTTTTGATGTCCATAAGCCACAGCAGATAGAGGCTTTAATAGATGAAAAGACAAAAGTAATATTTTTTGAGTCATTAACAAATCCGAGTATTGATGTTGCAGACATTGAAGCAATCACTTCTATTGCAAACAGATATAATATTTTAACAGTTGTAGATAATACCGTAGCAACACCTGTTTTGTGCCGTCCCTTTGAATTTGGAGCAGATATTAGCGTGCATAGTGCTAGTAAATATACAACAGGACAAGGGCTTGCTATAGGTGGTATTATGGTTGAGAGAAAAAACCTTATAGAGAAAATAAAAAACAATCCAAGATATAATCATTTTAATGAACCTGATGCTTCATATCATGGACTTATCTACACTGATGTTGGACTTCCCCCATATACACTTCGCGCAAGACTCTCTCTACTTCGCGATTTGGGTGCTGTTGTAGCTCCTTTTAATGCATGGCTCTTTATTCAAGGGATGGAGACACTTCCTTTACGTATGAAAGAACACTCAAAAAATGCACTTATGCTTGCAGAATTTTTAGAATCACATCCTAAGGTAAAAAAAGTAAATTATCCTGGTTTACAAAGTAATCCAAACTATAAAAATGCTCAAAAATACTTTCAAGATGGTTTCTGTAGTGGACTCTTAAGCTTTGAAGTTGAAGATTTTGATACAGCAACCAAAGTTGTCAATGCAACAAAACTCTACTCTCTTGTTGTCAACATCGGTGATTCAAAATCTATCATAACACATCCTGCTTCTACAACACATCAGCAACTCTCCCATGAAGAATTAGTTGCTTGTGGTGTTCCTGAGGGTCTTATACGTATCTCATGCGGCTTAGAGAGTGCAAAAGATTTAATACAAGACTTGAGAGAAGCACTTGAAGCATAATTAAGACTCTTTTGCTAAAATGCTATTACTAATTTTCGGAGAGCCAGCACTTTGTCTTTAAACCTGCAAACACATACAGAACATTTTACCAATCCACTTTATCTTGAAAGTGGACGTATCTTAGAACCGTATGATATTACTTATGAAACATATGGAAGACTCAATGAGAACAAAAGCAATGTTGTTGTGGTATGTCATGCTCTTACAGGTTCTCATCATGCTGCAGGTCTCTATGAAGGAGAAAGTAAACCCGGTTGGTGGGATGGTTTAATTGGTCCAGGCAAAGCAATCGATACGGATAACTATTTTGTAATCTGTTCAAATGTTTTAGGAAGCTGCTTTGGATCTACCGGTCCTATGAGTCCACAACATCCACACCACGAGCCATATCGTTATAAATTTCCAGTTATTAGTATCAAAGATATGGTCAAAGCACAACGAATTCTTTTTGACAGACTCGACATCCATAGAGTACATGCAATCATTGGGGGGTCAATGGGTGGTATGCAAGCACTCCAATTTGCTATTCACTACCCTAACTTTGCCAATAAAATAATTGCCATGGCAACGACACATGCAACACAACCTTGGGCTATTGCCTTTAACAAAGTAGCCCAAGAATCTATTTTAAATGATCCTGACTTTAAACAGGGTTACTATGATCCTGCACTACTCAAGGAGCAAGGACTCTCAGGCATGGCAGTTGGTCGTATGGCAGGACATATCAGCTTTTTATCACCTGAATCAATGCGTGAAAAATTTGCAAGAGAATACAAACTTACAGATGGTTTATATGAACTTTTTGGCAAATTTCAGGTTGAGTCTTACTTAGAGTATAATGGTTATAACTTTACAAAATGGTTTGATCCGCTATCCTATCTTTATATAACAAAAGCGATAAATATTTATGACTTGTCTCGTGGATTTGATTCCTTATCTGAAGCGCTAAAACGAATAACATCACAGCTTTATCTGATAAGCTTTAAAAATGATCTCCTTTTTAAAAATACAGAGATGCAAGAGATTGCCCAAGAGTTAGAAAAAATTGGAAACAAAAACTATAAATACATAGATATAGATAGTAACTATGGTCATGACTCCTTTTTAGTAGAGTTAGAGAAATTTGAACACAATGTAAAGGATGCACTCAATGGCTAAAGAGAAATTTGAAACAAAACTTCAAAGTGCTAAAGAGATTTTAGAGACACTTATGAATCCAGAAATTACACTTCAAGAGAGTGTTAAAGCCTATGAAAAGGGAATGAAAGAACTGAGTGATGCACAAAAAATGCTCGAAGAGGCGAAACTGAAAATTCAAAACATAAAAACCGAGCAATGAAAGCTGCAGTTTTACAACTCAATGCACAAGGCATGAGTTCAACAAAACTTTATAACTATATCAGAATAGCTAGCAAAAAAGGGGTAAAAGTATTACTCCTTGGAGAGTACGTATTAAATCCATTTTTTAAAGAACTCGAACATATGTCTATTTCTATGATAAAAGAGCAGGCTCTGCATCAGATAAAAATATTAAAAGATCTTACCTATACATACAATATATTCATAATTGCGCCTCTCATCATTGTAAAAAAAGAGAAAGTTTATAAATGCATAGCAAAATTTGCCCCCTCTTCTACATCATATTACAATCAACAAATTCTCATAAATTATCCACATTGGAATGAAGAAAAGTTTTTTGCAAATGAAATAAAACAGATCCAATCACCAATGATATTTAAAGTTGATGGCTTTAAATTTGCAGTTATGAATGGATTTGAACTTCATTTTGATGAGTTATTTGCTAAACTAAGGAGTAAAAATATAGATTGTCTTCTTGTTCCAAGTGTTGCAACTTTTGATTCTTATGAAAGATGGAAAGCTTTGATAACTACAAGAGCATTTACACATAATATCTATGTACTTAGAGCAAACAGAATCGGTGAGTATCAAGATAAAGAGTTTCTTTGGAAGTTTTATGGTGATTCGATTTTAGCATCGCCTAATGGTGAACTCTTAGCTCATTTAGGTAACACTGAAGAGCTAATGATAGTTGATATGAGCCATACAGATGTCGTTCGTGCAAGACGCACATGGGGATTTAAAGAAGCAATAAATAAAAGAATAGAGAAAAAGGATTAAGTATGATGCAGTATTTTCATAGACAGATACAACTTTGGGGAGAAGATACGCAAAAAAAACTCCAAACAAAAAAGATAGCAATAATTGGAGCAGGAGGGCTTGGCTCTTCACTAAGTTTTGCTTTAGGTGCAACAGGAGTCGGTGAAATTCATATTATAGATTTTGATACAGTAAGTTTGCATAATATTCATCGACAAATTGCTTTTAAAATGGGAGATGAAGGTAAGAACAAAGCCAAAATAAATGCACAAATTATAGAACAAAAGTGTCCCTATGTAAAAGCAATAGCCCATGAGTGTAATTTTGAAGAATGGAGTAAAAAAAATATTACGGTTGATCTCATAATAGATGCGACAGATAATCTTCCAACTCGTGGAGAGATCAACACCTATGCAAAAAAAGTAAAAACTCCCTGGATATATGGAAGTGTTGAAGCTTTTCACGGACAAGTTTGTTTTTTTAACAAATCTTCTTTTAATGATGCTTTTAAAATTGTGCAAAAAACGCCAGCTGGAATTGCAGCACCTATTGTTATGCACATCGCTTCTCTTCAAGCAAATCTTGCCCTGCGGTTTTTAACAAATTTAAGTGTAAAAAAAGATTTGCTTTATTATCTCTTTTTTAACGAAGAGGGAGAACTTATTACACAGAAATTTGGATTGCCAACAGAGGGTTCATTATAGTTGATCCCTCTGAACAATTACCCAATTTAACTTAATTTCCCTCAAACCCATCAGCCAAATCCAATGAAATTTAAAACAATTCTTAAACATTTAATTTTGGAAAAGTTTTTGCTTTAGTTGACTCAAAAACGAGGAGTTAACTATGAAACAATACACAAAGGCTAAAGCATTGCTTGAATCACTTAAGAGAATACCAGATTATAGAGTAGATATAGGAAAGATAGA
>DQUE01000193.1 GCA_015662405.1 Sulfurimonas autotrophica
ATGAGTTTCAAGATACGAGTATACTACAATATGAGATTTTAAAGCCGTTAATTACAGAGATAACCTCAGGTGAAGGGGTTTGCAGTGGGGGAAGTTTTTTCTTTGTAGGGGATGTGAAACAATCAATCTATCGTTTTCGTGGGGGTGTGTCGGCACTCTTTGGCGTGGTTGCAAAAGAGCACCACACAGAAGTAAAAAAACTTTTGACAAATTATCGTTCGAAAAAAGAGGTTATAAGCTTTGCTAATAGTGTTTTTGTCGATAAAATAAAAAACTACACTCCACAACTTGTACGCCCTGAAGCAGAGGGTGGCTATGTAGAGGTGATAGAAAATGACGAACTTTTAGAAGAACTTGCAGCGCAGGTGAAGCGTCTCATTGATTTGGGCGCAGATGTTAATGAGATTGCCATCTTGTGTGCAACCAACAGTGATGGCGAGGCAATAAAAGATAGACTAAAAGAGGAGAAGATAGAGGTTGTCACCGAGACAACGACAAAACTGATAGAGCAAAGAAGCGTCAAGGCGGTTTTGGAGTATTTGAAATATCTCTATTTTAGAGAGGATATTTATAGGTATAATTTTTTTGCTTTGATTGGACAGAAAGTGGACTCTATTGCTTATGTAGATTTTAATAGTGTAAAACTTGTTGATGTTGTTAAAAAATGTATAGATGAGTATAAGCTTTTTGCAGATGATTTTCATCTCATTCGTTTTTTGAGTGCTGTATCAAACTATGCAGATGTTGAAGCACTCTTGTTTGAGTATGAACGGCTTGATACCTCTGCGGCAGCAACTGACATTAATGGAGTGCGAGTGCTTACTGTACATAAATCAAAGGGTTTGGAGTATGCGCATGTTATTGTAGTAGATAGACTACAAAAAGCTCCTGCTTCACGCAATACGATTATTTACAATTACGATGGTATTAGAGTACAAAATATCTATTTGCGAACGAAAAATAGAGAACTCATCGATAGTGATTATGCCCATGCGCTCGCAAAAGAGAGAGAGCTCATAAGAGAAGATAGTCTTAATGCCTTGTATGTTGCCTTTACACGAGCAAAAGAAAATCTTATTATAATCAAGAAGTCAAAAGATTCTACATTCGATCTACTTGATTTGCAGCCTTTAAAGTCTGGAGAGTTAGGCTCTTTGCAAAAAGCAAAAGTGAGGATGCAAAAGGATGAAAAGCTTCCTTTTGAGAATATCTACTATGGTACGCAGAGTGACTTACTGGCACTAGAGAGTGAAGATGAAGAGGATTTACAAGCCATTAATTTTGGTATTGCTCTGCATTATACTCTGGAGATGATGCATGCATTTACACAAGAAGCGCTACAAAATGCCAAAAATATGATGCTCAATAAATATGGATTTTTACTTGAAGCATCCGAAGTGGATGATATAGTACAAAGAGTAAGCACTCTCTTAGAGACTCAAGAGTTTTTAGATTTAACGCAAGGAGTCTGTTACCGAGAAAAAGCGCTGCGATACAAAAATAACCTGCGTTATCTTGATCTGCTTGTAAAAAAAGATGACAAAACTTGGTGCGTCATAGACTATAAAAGTTCTCAAAAGTACACAGGGCACCACCATAAACAGGTCAGATATTATATCAAAGCTGTGGAAGAGATTACTGGTGAAAAAGTTGATGGATATATATGCTATTTACTGGAAGATGGTGTTCGATTGGTGCAGGTCTAGGTTTTGTTGTTGTAAATAAGTAAGCATAGTTATTTTTTACAATTCTCTTATATTTGTGTTATATTAGGGGCGAAAGCTTTTGTGCTGAGTCGGACATATTTTCCGATCTCTAAATTTTGTGCCTCTTTGGAGCTGACAACAACATTGACGAGCTGTTGTCCTATGGCAACAGTTGCGATTGAGATAGTATCTACTTTTTTTATATCAAGCAGCTCTCCCTCAAAAGAGAATTTTTGACTGCCTTGTGTTTTAAGGAGTATCTCTTGTGGCAAACCGTCGTTAATAATTTGTCCATTATGCAAAACGATGACACGATTGGCAAGTCGGTAGATTTCACTCGGATCATGACTGACCATAATGGTCGTAGTTTGAAACTCTTTATGGAGCGTTAGCAGTTCATTTTGCAGTTTTATTCGCATAGCGGGATCAAGTGCTGAGAGTGGTTCATCGAGCAGTAGGATTTTCGGTTTTTTCATCAATGCACGGCAGACGCTAACTCTCTGCTTTTGTCCACCACTGAGACTGTTTGGGTATCTATTTTTGAGCGAATTAAGTTCTGTGAGTTGTAGAAGCTTTTGTGCCAAGGCTTTGTCATTTTTGACAAATAAAAGATTTTTCTCTACAGTCATATTCTCAAAAAGGGCATAATCTTGAAAAACAAAACCGATCTCTCTTTTTTGCACAGGAAGAGATTGTGTGTCATTTAGCCAAAACTTGTTATCTACTTTTATCTCACCTTGTGCCTCTTCGAGTCCTGCAAGTATACGAAGTAGGGTTGTTTTTCCACTCCCACTTTTTCCGCTAAGTGCTACAAAATCTCCCTCTTTTATAGAGAGATTTACATGTAACTCCATGTCACCTTCAGCACCATGGAGTCTTTTGTGTATATTGAGTGCAATCATACTCTTCTACTCTGTTTTGCATTAAAGATATAGGTGCCCAAAAGCACGACAAAAGAGAGTCCGACCAAGATGGCGCTATAGATGTGTGCTGCAGTGTAGTCCATATTTTCAACCATCTCATATATGGCAACTGATGCAACTTTTGTCTCACCAGGAATACTCCCACCTACCATCAAAACTACGCCAAACTCTCCGACGGTGTGGGCAAATGTGATAATAATTGCGCTAAGAAGAGCTGGTTTCATATTTGGCAGCGCTACAAAAAATATGGTTTGGAGTTTGCTTTTTCCTGCAATGTAGCTTGCCTCAAGCATATTTTTATTGATGCTTTCAAAGCCACTTTGGAGGGGTTGTACCATAAAGGGGAGTGAATAAAAACAGCTTGCTACAACAAGACCTGTAAAGGAAAAGAGCAGTTGTATACCAAGCGTCTCTTCAAAAAAATGCCCGATTGGAGAGTTATGCGAAAGTGCTACAAGCAGATAAAATCCTAAAACAGAGGGTGGAAGGACAATAGGCAAAGCAGTAAGTGCTTCTAAAAAAGATTTTGTCCGAGACTTTGTTTGTGAGAGGTACCACGCAAGTGGTAGGGCAATACAAAAAAGGATGAGTGCTGTTAGAGTAGCAAGTTGAAAAGAGATAACAAAAGGCTCATAGTTCATGTAAGTACCTCTTGTATAGATATATCGCTTGAATTGATAAAGGCAGTAACTTCATCACCCACCTGTAGGTGCATCTTTTTTTGCGAATCTGTCGTGATGATAGACTCTAATAGAGATGCTCCAAACTCTAATTGTAAAGCAGATAACAACTGACCGACCTTTATAGCGTGTATCTTTACATGGAGCTGGTTTTCACAACTAAGCTCTCCTTGCACATTTTTTCCGATGGCAATGGATGTGGGTTTCCATGTAAGTCTCACTTTTGAGCCTTTTGTAATTGTCTTATTTATATCAAGACTCACCATTTTTAGCACAGCAGTGCTACATGTAAAGCTAATAATATTGAGATTTTCTACACTTTGAATCCCAGTGACCTCTGCTGTGATACAACTCATGGTAATTGATATCCGTATTTTGTGAAAATAGCTTTTGCCTCTTTTGAGAGTATAAACCTATAAAAAGCTTTTGCATCGGCACTCTTTTTTGCATGTTTTAGCAGTACAACTCCTTGAGAAATTGGTGTGTAGAGATCTGGATCTACCTCTGCATAATTGATACCTTTTTTATAAGCTTTCATTTTTGGCGAAAAGAGTGCAGATTTTGCTATAAATCCCAAGTCAGCTGCTGTAATACTGTATGCTAAAGCTTGAGAAGCAGACTCTGCATAAATGAGTTTGTTTTTTATTTTTTCATAAAGTTTTGCGTTTTTGAGTGCTTCTACTGCTGCTTTACCATAAGGTGCACTCTTTGGATTTGCAATGGCAACTCTTCTGATATCTTTGTCAGTAACTATAGCAATCCCCTTGCTAAAATCTCTCTGTTTTGTGCTTAGCATCGCAAGAGCACCTTTTGCATAGATGAGGGGTTGCGTGATTGCAAAGGCACTCTTATAAAGAGCATTTGGGTATTTCATATCTGCAGAGAGAAAAACATCATAAGGCGCACCATTTTGGATTTGGGCTGTGAGTTTGCCACTACTGCCTAGGGTGATTTGTATATTCGTGTCAGGGTGTTGTTTGTGAAATTCGTTGATGAGTGCATGGATGGCATAGCTTACATTTGCTGCAGTAGCAATGTTTATAGTGCCCGCAAAAAGGCTTGTAAAGGAAAAAAAGAGTAGAATAAGATAATTTTTCATTGTAAGATTATAGCAGAGAAAACCAAATTAACAAAGCTTAAATATTACTTAAATTCAGTTGTTTGTAAGTTTATACAGCTATACTTCCATCAAATAAAATTACTTGAAGGGTTCGAGAATGAAGTTTACGAAAATTGCAACTCCTGAACAAATCGATCAAAAATGGGTTTTGATTGATGCTGAAGGTAAAACATTTGGTCGTCTTATCACTGAAGTAGCTACTATACTTCGTGGTAAAAATAAACCATGTTTTACGCCTAATATCGACTGTGGTGACTATGTAGTTATCATTAATGCTTCTAAAGCAAAATTTAATGGTCTTGGAAAGATCGCAAATAAAGAGTACTTTTCTCACTCTGGTTACTTCGGTAGCACAAAGAGTGTTAAAATGACTGAGCTTTTAGAAAAAAATCCTGAGAAACTCTACAAATTAGCGACTCGTGGTATGCTTCCTAAAACGAAGCTTGGTGCTAAAATGCTTAAAAAACTCAAAATTTATGCAGGTGATCAACATCCTCACACTGCACAAATTGCTAAATAAGGACTGATTATATGGCAAAGAAAATATATGCAACTGGTCGTCGTAAAGCGTCTGTAGCAAAAGTATGGTTAACTCCAGGAACAGGTAAAATCACTATCAACGGTCTTTCAATAGACGCATGGTTAGGTGGGCTTGAAGCGAAAAAGCTTCGTGTCAAGCAACCACTTGTTGTTACAAAACAAGAAC
>DQUE01000075.1 GCA_015662405.1 Sulfurimonas autotrophica
CACTTGATGATACTAGTATCGCCAAGTAAAGTTCGCCTTGAATCTAAACCCTTTAAATGCTGTTATCTATGAAGTTATTTATGGTCTCTTACTTAGGTTCATCATAAACTATTATATCAAGGTAAATTTTATACAAAGAAGTTAAAATATATGTTCAAAAATATTTCAAAAGTTTTTAAGTCAAGGAAAATACAAATGCAAAAAATACTCAAAAATCTTATAGACACAACAACATCAAGCAATACATGTAATAAAGAAATGATAAAAGAGTACATAGCAACACATGCAACTTCTACAGAGATTATCTATAAAAAAGACTACCCAGTTGCACTAGTAAATGAAAAAAGGGGAAACATTGATAAGCAAAATATAAAAAATATTGATTTAGTTGCTCTAAAAAGCGATATGAAAGACCTTGAATATGCAACAAAAAGAGAACAGGATTTTTGGAAGCGCTTGGTAAATGTTGATCATATTGAAGCCATGATTACACTACAAAGTGTGTCTAAAAATGAATGCACTGATAATTTTATAGAACAATCTCTTGCAAATAGTCAAAAAAGACAATGGAGTGTTGAAACACAACTCCGTGATGCAATGCGTGCCAATAAAGAAAATAAAGAACTTGGAGTAAAACCTTTTATTGTCCTTTTATGTACTGATGCCGTTACATGTAAACAAACTGATCATATACAACTTCTCCTAAAACACTATTTTCATGACAATATTCTTACATTTTTATCTCAAGACAAAAAAATTAAATATTATATAGCATATAATGCACATATGAGTGATATTGGTATGCGCTACTTTTATAAATTCAATACGAAATTTTCAAACGGAGAAAACAGTGCTAAGTTGTCAACAATATGATTATATAGAAATCGCTTGTATGTATCATTACCCAATCAAACTTATAATGAATTCCGGCAATGTTGTGCAGGCAAAAGCACTCGATACAGCACGTAATAAAAATCACCAAGAGTGCATAAAAGTGCTCATAGATGAAGATGAAAAATTAATTATATTAGATGATATTGCTAAGCTTGAAGTTACCATTAGTAATCCACATTTCCAGAGCATTTCCTTAAATTAACATTAAAATATTTGACTTATTTTATATTTTTTGCTAGAATATATTAGGGTTGAGTCTATTTACATAAAGAGAATTAACTCTAGGAGACTAATATGAATTATTATAAAACAATACCAGAAAAAGAAAAAATTATATGTATGTTATGCCAACACTACTGTCAGATGAAAGAGGGACAAGTCGGTGTATGCGGAGTTAATAAAAATGAAAATGGAGAACTTAAAACAGTTGTATATGGGCATCCGAGTGCCTTAAATGTTGATCCTATAGAGAAAAAACCTCTATATCATCTCTTACCAGGAACTACCGCTCTCTCTTTTGGAACGGTTGGATGTAATTTCAAATGTCCATTTTGCCAAAATTGGCAAATTTCACAAGAGCATAAAGTTGATGAAAGTATATACATTTCACCTGAAAAAATGGTTGATTTGGCTATAGAAAATGGAGCTTCTTCTATTGCCTATACCTATAATGAACCGACTATTTTTTATCCGTATGCCAAAGATATTGGTGTAATTGCACGGGAAAAAGGGCTCAAAAATATTTTTGTCACAAATGGATTTGAAACACCAGAAGTTGTCAAAGATATGGCTTCTTGGCTTGATGCTGCAAATGTAGATCTCAAAAGCTGGGATGATGCCTATTACAAAAAAGTTTTAAAAGGCGGGCTTGAAGCTGTGAAAGAAACTTTACGGGGTATGATAAAAGAAGGTATTTGGGTTGAAGTTACAACTTTACTTATAGAGGGTGAAAATGACTCTAATGAAGACCTTGAAGCAATGGCTTCATTTATAGCTAATGATCTTGGTGTACATGTACCATGGCATTTAAGTGCTTTTCACCCTGATTATAAGATGCAAGATCATGAATATACCAAATTACAGACACTACAGCGTGCGAATGATATAGCAAAAAAAGCAGGTTTATTCTATGTTTATATGGGTAATGTTCCTGTTCATGGAGATACATATTGTCCTGATTGTGGAACTTTACTTATTGATAGAACAGGCTACACCATTACAAAAAATGCTCTTGTTGAAGGAGATTGTCCAAAATGTCAACGAGTAATAGAAGGAGTATGGAAATGAGTATAAGAAAAGATGCTGTTGCGGGTCAATTTTATCCAGCAAGTAAAGAAGAAATAGTAAAAATGTTCAACTACTACAATAAAATAGTTGATGAGTCTATCAATGACAAAGCAGTGCTTCATTTACAACCAAGAGCTATCATAGTACCGCATGCAGGATATATCTACTCTGCTTTTACGGCAAATATTGCATTTCGACTGCTTAAAAACTCTCATGCCAAACGTGTAGTAGTTATTGGTCCGAGTCATCGTGTTTAT
Source organism: Sulfurimonas autotrophica (assembly GCA_015662405.1). Classification (GTDB taxonomy): domain Bacteria; phylum Campylobacterota; class Campylobacteria; order Campylobacterales; family Sulfurimonadaceae; genus Sulfurimonas; species Sulfurimonas autotrophica_A. The sequence continues at coordinate 2,439 of DQUE01000075.1, forward strand.
GTAAATGGTACAAGTGTTGCAAAATATGACAACTATGAAACACCTCTTGGAAACCTACCAATAGATAGAAAACTTGCAGATGAACTAATAGAAAAATTCGCTATGCACTTTCAAGCAGATGCACACTCAGAACACTCTACAGAAGTACAAATGCCTTTTATAAAAAACTATCTGCCTACGGCTTCTGTGGTTGAACTTGTCTATGGAAATGAAGATCCGTTGCAGCTGGCAAAAGTCATTAATTATCTCTTACAAGATGAAAACAGTGTGGTCGTTATCAGTACCGATTTAAGTCACTACTATGATATTAACAAAGCAAAACAACTCGATACTATTTGTCTTGATGCTGTAGTAAATCTTAACCCTCAAGAACTCCATCAAGGTTGTGAAGCCTGTGGTAAAATAGGTGTTGAGGCAATGCTTATAGCAGCAAAAGAGAATAGCCTCAATCCAACACTACTTGATTACAGAACCAGTGCAGACGCAAGCAAAGACAAATCGCAAGTTGTTGGTTATATGAGTGCTGCTTTTACAAAATAGACTTTTACTTCAGTACAACCCATAAATGACTGTACCAGTACCATGCATCACCTTGTGCATGTGCAGTACATGTATAGTGATCACGTGGATATTGTAAAGGGGTTTGTGCTTGCATGGTAACAGTTGTATTGTTCAACCATTTCATTGCTATTTTTTTTCCATCAGCAGTAAAACATTGTAAATTTTTCAGCGGTTTTTTCAAGGTTAAAGTTAATAACGGCGGGTTGTTTGATGCATCAACAAGAGTGTCTTCTTTAGAAATATTTTTTATAGGTAAAGGTAGTGTATTGATTTTCAATCTAAACTGGCTCATCTCACCAAAACCCCCTGACATAGGAAATCGTGTTAAAGCCATAAAATTACTCTCAGTTGAAATTGGACCTGAATTTTGAGCAACACCGATGTATCCAAAACTTTTTACCAAGCTCATCAGTTTTCTATCATATTCACCAAAAGGATATGCTAAAATTTTTGGATTATTACACACTTTTTCTCCAAGCTCTTTTTGCATTTTTACTTCACACATTGCAAGCTCTTTTTTTACATATTTTTTATAATTTTTTGGATTTTTTATACCATCTCGAACAAGATACTGATGCGAATAGGTATGATTTGCATATTCTGCACCATTTTCACCCATCTCTCGCATTTCATCCCAGTCCAAGTAATGTATCGACTCATGTACCACAGGTGCTGAGTTTACAAATACAGTAAAGGGAAGTTTGTATTGCTTCAGTAAAGGGTATGCTTTTGTGTATATACTTTTGTACGCATCATCTATTGTTATTGCAACTGTTTTATTGGGAAGTTCTCTCTTTTGTAGTAAATATTTAACTACTCTAGAAAATGGCCAAACAGTATAATCATTATCTACAAGATACTTAATTTGCTGTTGAAAAAGTTCTGTAGAAATATTTGTTGATGGGTATTTTGTTTCATCAAATCTATGATATTGCAAAACTACAGCATAATTTTGATTAGCAAACAGAGAACATTGGATAAAATTTAAAAAAAATAAATAATAAATCAGCTTCTTCATAACCGTATTATACATAAATATTTGAAATATTTGGACATACTCTTTTTAAATTAAAGGCACTATTTTTGAATAAC
>DQUE01000201.1 GCA_015662405.1 Sulfurimonas autotrophica
CATGCTTTTGTGACAAAAAATCCATATTGGTCTATGGCAACTCTTTCAAAATATTTTGCACCGCCAATTGAAGACGATTCCTTAGCTCTACCTAAAATAGGGAATAATTGCAAGATCTCTCCTAAGGCTGAAATAGCAAATGGTGCTATAATTGGTGATAATTGCACAATACTAGCACATGTCTATATAGGTGCAAATAGTGTAATAGGAAATGATACTGTAATTTATCCAAATGTTACAATCTATAGAGACTCACAAATTGGCAATAATTGCATTATCCATGCAAATACAGCAATCGGTTCAGATGGATTTGGTTTTGCCACAAATGAAAAAGGTGAGCATAGAAAGATTTATCAAAATGGTCATGTTATTCTTGAAGACGATGTAGAGATAGGGAGCAATACAAGCATTGATAGAGCTGTCTTTGGTGCTACCATAATCAAAAGAGGAACACGCATAGATAATCTTGTTCAAATTGGACATAACTGCGAGATTGGAGAGTATTCTATAATGGTTGCTCAGTCTGGTTTAGCAGGATCAACAAAACTTGGAAGAAATGTTGTTATGGGTGGTCAGTCTGCAGCAGCCGGTCATTTAGTAATTGCCCCATTTTCAACATTTGCAGCAAGAAGTGGAGTGACAAGTTCTATAAAAGAGTCTGGAAAAACCTATGCAGGTTTTCCTTTAATGCCACATAGACAATGGTTGAAACTTCAGGCAAAACTTGCTAGACTTATAAAGTAAAAAAAACAAGGAGTTAGCATGTCAAAAGTTATCCCATTAAGTGGAACAAAAAATGGTGTTATATCTATCACTAAGATTGATGAACCGTATGGAAAAGGGAGTGCAGCCGTAGCGAGTATAGGGGTCTCACTTTCAGGTGATGCAGAAAACCCTGAATGGAAAGTACATATTCCATTGGAGAATTTAGATGAAGTAATGAAAGCTTTGTCTGAGTTAAAGTAGGTTTATACCTACTTTGCTTTGAGTTCTTGAACAAACTCATCAATTCTTTTTATACCTTCTCTGATACTGGCAATTCCAGTAGCAAAACTAAATCGAAAATAGCCTTCACTACCAAAGCCAACACCTGGTACAACTGCAACACCTTTTGATGCTAAAAGTTCTTTGGCAAATTTGAGAGAATCATTGCTAACTTCTTGAATATTGACAAAAAGATAAAATGCACCATCTGGTTTTAAAACACTCAAACCATCAATTTGATTAAAGAGTGCTACAGCTTCATTACGACGTTTGATAAACTCTTTTCTCATCATAGCGATATCTTCATCGGCACTACCATCAAGTCCTGCTATAGCAGCGTATTGAGTTATAGTGTTGACATTTGATGTGCTTTGAGATTGCAACTTTTTTGCTGCTTTGATAATATCAGTCTGGTATGCAGCCATGTAACCAAATCTCCAGCCTGTCATAGCAACAGATTTACTCAAACCATTAATGGTAATAGTTCTCTTAAACATATCTTCACTGACTGCTGCTGCAGAGGTAAATGTACCATCATATATTAGTTTTTCATACATTTCATCACTTGCAACAAGAACATCTGTGCCTTCAAGCACTTTTGCTAAAGCAGTTAACTCCTCTTTTGAGTAAACAGCACCTGTTGGGTTTGAAGGTGTTGTTAAGATGAGCATTTTTGTCTTCTCTGTCAATGCGTTTTTTAATTGTTGTGGAGTTATTTTAAATGCTGTAGCATCACTTGTTGGTAACTCAACAACTGTGCCATCAAAATATTTTACAAGTTCAGGATATGTCACCCAATAGGGTGCTGGAATAATAACTTCATCACCTTTTTCAATCGTTACAGAAAAAAGGTTAAATAGAGAATGCTTTGCACCATTATTAATGATGATTTGATCTGTTTTGTACTCAAGAGCATTATCTCTTTTGAGCTTTTGTGCTACAGCTTCTTTAATAGCCACAATACCATCAACTGCAGTATATTTTGTAAAGCCATTATTAATAGCATCTATTGCTGCATCTTTAATAACTCTTGGTGTATCAAAGTCTGGTTCTCCAGCTGAAAAACTGAGAATGTCTTTTCCTTCTGCTTTGAGCTCTTGAGCAAGAGCTGTGATAGCGATTGTGATTGATTCAGATAGTTTATCTATGCGTTTTGCTAGCATTGAAACCCTTTAATATAATATATTTGACAAATTATACTAAAAAAATGATCTATTTTTGTTGAGAAATCAATGAAAATTTAATTTTTCATTGATTTTATAAAGGATTCGTATATATGTTCAAGCTCAAGATCTTGATCAAGAAGTTCTTTATGCTCTTTTACTAAAATATGTTCTAGTATTGCAACACGCTTTAAAAGGTATTCAAACATCTCTTTGTTTATATCAGGAAGCATATTATGCATAAAAGGATCTTTACATCTTCCTTTTTCTATAATGTGTGCAGGGATCCCAACAGCAGTAGAGCAGTTTGGCACCTCTTTAATAACAACAGAATTTGCACCTATTTTTGCATACTCTCCTATTGTTATATTTCCTAGTATTTTCGCTCCTGCTCCGATAACTGCACCCTTTTTTACAGTTGGATGTCGCTTTCCATGTGTTAAAGAGACCCCACCAAGTGTAACGCCTTGGTATATAAGTACATCATCTTCAATAACAGCAGTCTCACCAATTACAACACCAAAACCATGGTCAATAAAAACACGCTTTCCAATAATAGCAGCTGGATGAATGTCGATATTTGTTAGTATTTGTGATATTCCCATGATGATTCTTGCTGTACGAGTAAATTTTTTTTTATAGAGTTTATGTGCTACTCGATACCAAGCTAGAGCCCAGACACCAGGATAGTTAAATAAAAAATCAATTCTTGAGTTGAGTGCGGGATCATTTCTGTATGCATTTGAAAAATCCTCTTTTATATCAGAAAATATGCCCATTTTTATCCTTAGGTTGTTGTTCTTAAATAGCCGTTTTGATGTAAAAATTTTTCAAGCTGCAGAAGTGTATCATTTTTTTCTTTTTCTGTACTAAAGCTAGCGTTTGAAAGTCTGTTTTTAAGCTGATTTAATATTTTATCTTTGTCATAGCCTATTGATTCAAGTATCTCTAAAATATTTTTAGACTCTATAGCGTCTGTGATGTCATATCCTGTGTCGCTAATTATGATAGTATATTCATTTGGATGGGTAAAAAGATTATGATTCATACCCAATGTCTCTTGATAGGCTCCAACATTAAAAAAACCTAAAAAATAATCCTCTTCATCTATATTGACATCATGCAGATATAAAGGTTTTTCAGGATTAAATCCTATCTCACCATCGCTGTCACATGTAATGTCCCAAAGAGAAGCAGCACGCAGAGGAGGGGTGTTTAAATGATGAATCGGCATTACAGGAAAGTGTTGCCCTAACCCCCAGTAATCAGGCAAACTTTGAAATATTGAAGCGTTAATTAAATAACGCTCTTGGAGCTTTATCTGTAGTTGTTCAAGCTCATTTGTTGGGTGAGATGATTTTAAATAGAGTGCTTTTTTTATAATATTATGCACTAAAATCTCTGCATTAGATCTATCTTGCAGGTCGATATAACCTAAATCAAAGAGCGTAAAGAGTGACTCCATATGATCGAGTGCATCATGGAGGTACTCTATACAGTTTGCATTATTTAGTAAACGATTAAGTTCTATAAGCTCTTCTATAAGAGGAGGGTTTGTATCTTTAAAATGTAGTAGTTTCTCTTGATAGTCCTGTGAAAATAGTTCTAAAACCGGTGTAATAAGTACAGCATGTGAAGCAACTACAAATCGACCTGATTCAGTAAATATATCAGGGTGTATAACTCCTTTTCTATCCATAATTTCACCAAGTAAAAAGACAACAGAGCTTGAAAACTCATCTATTGAATAGTTTCTTGCATGTGATTTTTCATGTTGGTCATACTCTACAGCCAAACCACCACCGATATTTATACTAGAGAGAGCATCAGCTTGCATTTTTTTAAGCTCTGCATAGATATTTCCAGCTTCACGGAGTGCTTTTTTTAGGGGGGCAATATCTGCTATTTGTGAACCTATATGAAAATGAATCATAGTGAATTTATGAAGTAATTTAGCATCTTTTAAGAGTTTTATCGCTTCAATAATCTCTGTTGAAGTGAGTCCAAACTTTGCATCCATACCACCACTTTTTGCCCATATGCCACTTCCTGCACTGTGCAGTCGAACACGTATACCAATATTTGGGACTTTTAAATTAGATTTTGAAGCTACATTAATGATGGTTTTTAGTTCATTAAGCCCTTCTATGGTTATGGTGATATTGTGTCCGCTATGAGCTGCCATAAATCCAAGTGTGAGCATCTCTTCATCTTTAAATCCGTTTACTGTAATATTTGCACTGCCTATAGTTTTACTCATTGCTAAAATGAGTTCGGCTTTACTCCCCGCCTCAAGCCCATAATTATATTTTGCACCTTGTGAGGTTATTGCTGCAACAGCTGCAGGAAATTGGTTTACCTTCAGTGGAAAAACAGCATGAAATCTCCCTTTGTAATCGTTTTCTTCAATTGCTTTTTCAAAATAGTTATAAAGAGTTTTAATTTGCCTTTTTACAAGATGAGGAAATCGTAAAATCAAGGGACCTTTTACACCTTTTACTCGTATAGTGTTGACTATTTCAAGTAAAGAGGGCATGGATTTATAGTTAAGTTTTATCTCTCCATCTTCAATAATAAAATTTTTATTTGACCATATATCAAGACCAAAATTATTCATAGTGTTTAAAACTCTTCTCTTTTGAGAATAAACTCTTTTTTGTTTTGCAGATCTTTTATCCAAATAGTTCCGTCATTTATCTCATTTGTACCAATAACACAACAGTATTTTGCATCTACTTTATCAGCACCTTTGAGATGGTTTTTTAGATTTTTTGCTTTGTAATCACATATAGCCCTATCTGTAGCTCTTTTTTTATGGGTTAATGCAACAATAATATCTATCGCTTCCTCATCCATAGCACCAAGGTAGTAGCCACCTCTTGAGTTTTGTGGCATTTTTATAAGCTCTAAAAGTCGCTCAATTCCCATAGCAAAACCCACAGCAGGGGTAGGGCGACCATCTAAAAACTCTACAAGTCTATCATATCTTCCTCCACCAGCTATTGCACTTTGACTACCAATATTGTCACTTACAAACTCAAAAGCAGTTTTTGAGTAGTAGTCAAGTCCACGTACGAGATTAGTATCTATTTCATAGCTAATTGCATTTTCATCCAAAATCTTTTGAAGCTTACTAAAATCATCTTCACACTCTTTGCATAATAAATTAATGAGTTTTGGTGCATTTTTATATAAAGATTGGCATTTTTCGTTTTTACAATCAAGTACACGAATAGGGTTTGTCTCTTTTCTACGCTTACAATCTTCACAAATTTCACTTTCCACACTCTCTATAAATTTGACAAGATTGTTACGATATTGTGGCATACAGTTACCATCTCCAAGTGAATTAAGTTGTAAACGATAGCCAATACCGAGTTCTTTGAGTATATCACTGATCATCATTATGATATTTGCATCTTCATAGACACTTGCTACACCAAAACTCTCAACACCAAACTGGTGAAACTCTCTTAATCGTCCTTTTTGTGGTCTCTCATATCGAAACATGGGTCCATAATAGAAAAATCTATGAATGCCGCCTGCTTTGTCAAGTTTTTTTTGTATAAAAGCTCGTACAACACCTGCTGTGCCTTCAGGGCGTAAACAGACATCGTTTTCGCCTTTATCAATAAACTGATACATCTCTTTACCAACAATGTCGCTACTCTCTCCAACACTGCGTTTAAATAGTGTTGTCTCTTCTAAAAGGGGGGTCTCTATGTAGGAAAAGCCATATCTTTTAGCAATCTTTTGTGCCACATCTAAAAAATAAGTAAATCGTTGCGATTGGTTCTCATCAAGTATATCATTCATGCCTCTGAGTGATGTAATCATAATTTTTTATCCTTCATTTATTTCATTATTGATATTGTTTAATATCTCTTGTGTAATTATCTCTCTCTCTTTTGTTGCATCAATTTCTACTAGAGGTAGCCCTAAGAGTTGGCTGGCCTCTTTGATACTCTTTTGAATTTGTAATAGATATTCGCTACCTCGAAGTTCTATGCCATCGAGATCTTTTTGTGAAAGTCTATACTCCAATTCCTCTTTTGTAAGAGACAATAAAAATATTTTTTGTGGATAGATCTTTTTTGTTGCAAAGTTGTTGAGTAAAACCAACTCTTTTTTTTCTATATTTCCCTGTGTTAATGCATACGCTACACCACTGACTGCACTTCTATCTGAAATAATCATTTTGTCTAAGTTTGGTTCTATGATCTCTTCTACATGTTCTGCTCTATCAGCAAGAAAGAGTAGAAATTCCGCTCTTTTACTTTTTGTTCTTGCGCTTAAAACAAGCTCTCTAATCTCCTCTCCTATAACCGTTGCACCTGGTTCTTTGGTCATGATTGCTTGGGGAAAGTGTTTTTTCAGTGCTTGAATTTGTGTGCTTTTTCCAGCTGTATCAATCCCTTCAATAGCTATGTACATCAGCGCAGACTCCCTATAACCTCTTGCACCTCTTTTGGTAAGAGATGCTCAGTTTTGCCATGAAATTTTAATAAATTACGAACAATGGAAGAGCTGATAAAAGCATGTTTTAATTTTGGCATGAGATAAACTGTCTCTATTGTTTCATCAAGAGAGTTGTTAAGGTAACCAAGTTGCAACTCATATTCAAAATCACTCACTGCTCGTAATCCACGTATAAGGACACTGGCTTTTTGCTCATGTGCTAAATCTATTGTGAGATTGTCAAAACCTAAAACACGAACACCTTTAATTCTCTTTGTAGCGATCTGTACCATATCTATTCTTTGTTGCAGAGTAAACATGGGGTTTTTCTCTTTTGACTCAGCAACAGCAACAATCACTTCATCAAAAAGATTTTTAGCACGTTCAATAATATCAAAATGTCCGTTTGTTATAGGATCAAATGTTCCTGGGTATAAAGCTATATTACGACTCTTCAATTTGCCACCTTTTGTATAAGTTGTTTTCAATGCCGAGCAGATCAAACCATTTACCAATAACAAAGTTTTCCATTGCATCGAGTGTTTGTTGTTGTGAATAGTATGCCATTACAGGTGGTGCAATAATAATTCCAAGAGTAGCAAGTTTGTGCATATTTTCTAATGCAATGGCTGAAAATGGCATCTCCCTTGGTGCTAAGATGAGCTTTTTTTGCTCTTTTATCATAACAGCAGCACATCGTGTGATTAAATTATCAGATATACCACAGGCAATTTTTGCCAAAGTATTCATAGAGCATGGAGCTATAATCATTGCATCAACGCCAAAAGAGCCTGAAGCAATAGAAGCAGCAATATTTTTGTTGTCATGTGTAGTTACATCATTCATTTCTTGGGAGAGTACAACTTTTGAGCTCTCTGTCATGATGAAATGTTTTTCGATGGTTTTAGGAAGTAGTTGCATGATTTTCATACCAAAGGTAACACCACTTGCACCACTACTAGCAACTACAATTTTATTTTTTTTCATTTTATCTCTGCTTTGTTTTTTCCAACTATAATTACTTTTATTTTTTGCCATTAGATTTTGCTACCCA
>DQUE01000153.1 GCA_015662405.1 Sulfurimonas autotrophica
AGCATGAAAAGAGTCGGTACTTCATTATAGATCCGAAAGAACTTTCCACTCTTTGTACATCTATCGTGGAGAAGTTGTTTTCTATAAAAATTCATAGAATAAAAATTACCAATAAGAAAAAGTATAAATAAAAGCTTTACATGTAACCAAGGTGCACTCATCCAACCACCTAAATATATAAGCCCAGCACCACTTAAGAGTGTTGCCCACATAGAGGGAACCCCTATATATTGAAAAAGCTTCCTCTCCTGAATTTTTACTACTTTTACAAAACCCTCATTTTCTCTATTTTCAGCGTGATAGACAAAAAGGCGTGGCAAGTAAAAAAGTACCGCAAACCAAGATATAAAAGAGATAACATGAAACCACAAAATCCAATTATACATACAAACACTTCCCCCTCTAATAGATGACCTAATTCATAACTTTAAAAACCGTAAGAGTCACGCATGTGTCAAAACTTAACGATACTAAAACTTCATCTACCTACAAAAGCAGATTAATTCCCATGACTTCATTGATTCCTTTACTTTTCATCTCTTTTTCAAAATCAATGGAAGCATTTTTGTAAGCACTCTCTAAAGAGCCGCTATATCTCTCTTTGATAATAATATTTTTTCCGCCTATTCTCATCTCTTTATCATAGACAGAGATATCTATACCAAAGATGGCTATCGCAAACCCATTTCTGCTTATACGAGAGGTTGTTTTAACGTTAATTTTTAGCGCACCCCTTTTTGAATCAACAACACGAAACCCCTTTTGCGCTAGATAGTTTTTTATTTTATTAACAAAGCGTGTAGAAGCTCTATTGCCTGTGACATAAAACTTTAATCTTTTTGACGCGTTCAAAAACTCCTTTTTTGCTCTCAATACAAAATCTAAATTTGCTTTCTTGTTAAACTTTTTGTCTAATTCTGCTATTATAAAAATAACTGGAAGAAGGGATTCTGCTCTTTTTAACAGCCTTTTCTTTGTATTGTATATTGTTACAATATCTCTTCCTACTAACGCCTTTTGCTCTTGAGATATACTCTCCTTTTCTTGCTCAAGAGACTCCTTTAAACCATTAACAAATTTTCTCTTATCTACCTCAACCACTACTGCAAACTCTCTATAGTTCAACCTATGAGATTTTATCACTCTATAGTTATTGATCTTTACCTTTGATATATCAGCTTTTATTTTATTATTTACTGTGAGTTTCGCATATGCACCCTGCACCTCTTGACTACTCTCATATGATGACTCTATGGTCGTGCCAAGTTTTGCAACCATGTCATTTAAAGCGGAATAGATAGCGCTCTTCCTATCCACATCGATAGCCATGCCGTACATGTAATCATCATTATCACTTGGAGGCAAGGCATTAACCCATGCAGGAATTACTTTTGGTTTATTAGATGGGGCAACCGAAGTGCCACTACACCCAATAAAGAGCAACGTAGCAGCAACAAAAAGCAGTGAGGAAAAAAGAGTAGTCACTCTATTTTGCATGCATCTGTTTTTTTACTTCTTTTTCTTGCTCTATTAGCTCATTAATCCTATTAATCGCAAGATTGATCTCCTTTACCGGCTCTACTGTAAGTTCATCAGCTAAACTATATAGCTTTTTAGCCTCCTCATAGTTACCAGTTGCCTCCTGTACTATACCATAATTGTATGCAACAGCATAGCTCTTAGCATCAAATTCATCCATAAGAGATGCGAGAATCTTTTTTGCTTTATCGTAGCGGGAAGCCTTTATATATTTGAGTGCATTCTCAAACTTTTTCTTTTGTGCATCTGTGGCACTATCAACATCGATTGTATCTAGTAGAGTTACAGTAAAATAGATATAGTTTGGCGTCACTTTATATACAAACTCTTTAGCTATGCTATCAGTGAGCTTATTTAAAGCTTGACCTTTTGAGAGAATTTGTTTTGCAGAACCCTCTATCATCAATAGACCTAAATTTAACTTCCCAGCTTTACATGAGTCAGCACTATACTCTTTAGAGATTGTATCTCCATAAATAATGCCTCCTGTCTCTACATCTACTATATTGATATTTGCAGAGACACCAGCCTGTACAGTATCACACTTTACTTTATAGTGTTTATATTGTGCACACCCACCATCTTTATAGTATTGCAAACATCTCTCTCTATCCTCAAAGTAATAGCTACTCTCTGCATCTGCAGAGGCGATCTCACCATTAATTATTGCCTGAGCACCTATTAATTTTCCCACTTTTACACTTGTTTTCTCATCCATAAGCTCAGATGATTGCAGATTTTGTTCAGCAATTACCTTTGCCATATCTTTTCTACTTAAAACAGTAAAGTATTTTTTTCTATCTATCTTATGATGTGCCAATGCAGACTCTATTTTGCCAGACAAACCAACCTTATCATTTTTAAAGTCACTTACAGCCACTCTTCTCTTTGATGTCATCTCGCTAATCTCTGCTGGCTTTAATGCTTTTAGATGCACCTTCTGAGCACAGCCTGAAAAAAACAGCAAGCCTACTATACTTAAAAACAAAACTCTTGTAAATTTTTTCACACAACACCCCCTTTGTCAAATTTAAAAGGGGCATTCTAGCAATATTTATATTAACTATATATTAAAATTAAGCTTTAAAAAAGAAGAAAAGAGGTATATAAATTAAGTGTTGAAATGGTTTTAATGGCAGCTAATCAATCACCATCCAAACAGCAAACTCACCAGAAGATTCGATAATGCACGCATCCTCTATATGTGCTGTTACTCTATTGTTTACCTTATAAGAGGCATTACTCTTTATCGATGTATTAGATCTGCCATTAGTGACTACATCTTTTTTATCGATACGCAACTTCACTTTCACGCCTTGTTGCAGTGAAAGCTCATCAAGAGCGCGCATTATGGCTAACTTCCGCTGTGAATTTATCGTACCAGAGTACGTCCTCGCCGATATCCCAACAGCTCCAATCACTCCGTCTTTATTTGGATTCAACATCCACTCTCTCTCTTTACACTTACCATTTGGTTGCAAAGAGGATCCCCCGCAACCAAAAAAGAGAACAGCTATTACTACTGCTACTAGTAAAGGGGTATAAAAAGTTTTCATTAATCAGTAGGAAACTCTTTATCTAATGCTTCAAGTGCATTTTTAGCTTGAAACTGTTGCCACAATGCTTGATCGTTTTTAAAACTATTTTTGACAGCATTTTTAACTGCACCATTTACTTGTGTCTCAGGAACCACAACAAGCAAATAGAGTGTACCAGATGGTGCAGTCCAAGCATCAACAGCTTTAGAACCTGCTAGATCCACTTTTGCAATCTGCTTTGAAACTGTCGTGCTTACAGTATCAACTGTCTCTGCGTCGCCTACACCAGTTGTACGCGTAAATGTCTCTACTTTGTCTTTCACTTGCGATTTGATCTGTTGTGCCAAATCACTTCTTCCATTAGCAAGTGCAACCCTTCTCATATGACCCATACCTGCTGATGATTTAGGAGCTATACCAACACCTGCATATGCACCCTCTACCATAGGTACACAAGTCCACTTTGGCGCAAGAACGCCTTCTTGTTTACATCTAAAATCTGGATCTCCAGCTGGTTTTGGTGCCTCACCACCACACCCTGTCATAGTTGCCACAAGCACACCAGCAACTATAACTCTTACAAATGTTTTCATCTCACGATCCTTTAAAAATTAAATTTGACAAATTATATCGCTTTCAATCTTAAAAATAGCTCTAAAGCACAGGAAACAGATTATAACAAATATCTCTCTTCTTTACCAGCCAAATCCTAACTGAACCATATATCTTCTATCAGTGATATCAACACTTTGTGTTCCAAGTTGCTCTTCATATGTTGCAAAACTCAACTTAAGCATCGCAATCTCTAAATTCAGCCCCGCTGTATAGCTACCTTGATAGAATCCTCCATTTAATTGAGCAGAGAAAAATCTTGAATCAATCAAACCAACACCAACACCGAGTCGAACTCTTTTTGCAATATCGCCATCTGTATAATCTTTATGTACCTGTGTTTTGCTATCTTCATCAAAGGAGTAGATGCGAATCTTGTTTGCATTAAAAACATCAACATAATCAATCGCAACAACAAGACTCTCTATGTAAGAGACCTCTGGAGAGATAGACGCTCCTATATTTACACTCAGAGGTTGACCACCATAATTATCATCCATGTCCATTGCACCAATATTTAACACACTTAATCCAAATGCAGGATGCCAATAGGAGTCTTCTAATGGTTTATAGATCACACCAATATCTATACCAAACCCTGACGCATCTCTCTCATAACGTTCTTGAACTATATCTGTTGCATTATCATCTGTGAGATCTGAAATATAGACAGCTCCCTCGTATGATCTCTGTGCAACATATTTTAATCCGATACCAATAGTTACATCTCCATACTCTGTTACATACTCTTTTGCACCACCAATAAAAATACCTCCATAGCCTCTGCTTGATGTTTCAAGAGGTGCACCAGATGTACTACCATTTCCATGAACAACAAGATTAACATCTACGGCGCTCAAAAGCCCAACACTCCAAGCAAATAGCGAAGAGTTTTTTGAGACTGCACTATAACTATTTATCCCGAGATGAAAAGCCTCACCACTATACTCATCAATTACGGTAGCTACCTTATCAGAATCATCCCCAGCTTCATCAATATCATCAGCAAAATCCTTCAATTTTGGACTAGCCCCTATTCCTACTCCCAATAGATCAACAACAAACCCATGCTCTTTTTTTATATTAATAAGACCAGCAGGATTGCTAAAAATTGATGTTGAGTAGCCACCAACAGCAACATTAGCACCACCCATACCCATAATTCTACCATCCTTATAGAGATACGCCTGCTCCCCCATCAATGCCATTAAGGAAGTCGTGGTAAATAGTACTCCAGCAGAGATAATCTTTTTCATTCTATTTTTCCTTACCATTTTTTTAATTTTTCTCTTCAAGATACTTAATAATATCTTCAACAGTAATCGTTTGATTTGTATCGTCTTGACGATTATTTGCCTCAAGAACCTCTTTTTTAAACTCTTCAACATCCTCTGCAACATCATCAGAGAGTGCTATACCTATTGAGTCAACCCCATTGTTAAGTGCATCTACAAGAATTTCCTCTGTTGTAATTTCATCATTTGTACTATTTGTCTCATTTAAAGGACAAGCATGATAACTACTATCATTTGGCTTCTCATCTACTCTTGTAGTAAAATCATCAACTGTGCAGTATCCTTTTGTGATAACAGTACTTCTTGGCACTACTGCAGTATCACTTGGAGTAATGAGGTATTCAAAAGTCTCTCCGTTAACAGTTACAGTAACAACTCCATAAGTAATTCCATTTGCAAATGTAATCGTTTCTTCGTTAGAAATCATACACTCACTGCTTATATTATTTTTGTTGCCTTCAAACGCATATTGCATAGCACAAGTTGAGGCCGTAAGCTGCGCATCATCGCTATCATCCCCAAATGTACTTATATCATCAGAAATATAACTAACTGCGATTGCCGTTTGTGAAACCTTTGAGAGTCCAGCATAAAGACATATATCTTTTTCAAAAGCACTCAAACTAGCATTATCATCTGTACATCTACTACCATCCACAATCTTTTCATAATAAAACGAAGATTTTTTTAAATTTTGTAATGGATCTCCATCTGAAGAATCTGTAGCACTCTGTATAAAAGCAACAAACGCATCATCTTCGCTATCACCAGAATCAGCAACTTTTGTAATAAGTGATGATATACTAAATCCAGCCTTACCCATATAAGCAGATGCCAAAGCCATGTAGTCACTCCCACTGTTTGCATTTGATTCTAACTTTCGAATAACACCATCATAATCCCTGTTATCTAGCATCTGTTGTGTCTCTAACTGAGACTCACCCTCACTATCACCACAACCCGTCATGAAAAGTGTCGTAATTAGTGCAAGAGAGTAGATCCACCCTTTTTTTCTCATTTTCTCTTCTCCTTCAATAAATTAGAGTTGATTGTAGCAAAATAAAGCTGAGATGGGTATAATACGCTATAAAAAACTAGGAACACAGATAATGAGAGTTTTAACAGGAATTCAACCCTCAGGTGAGTTACACATAGGAAACTACTTTGGCTCTATAAAACAGATGGTCGATGCACAAAAGGAGAGTGATACTTTTGCTTTTATAGCAAACTATCATGCTCAGACAAGCCTAAAAGATGGAAAAAGACTTGCCGAACTTACCATGCAATCAGCTATAGATTTTTTAGCACTTGGTATTGACCCACAAAAATCAACTTTTTGGGTGCAGTCAGATGTCAAAGAGGTCTTAGAGCTCTATTGGGTACTTTCATCATTCACACCTATGGGACTGCTCGAGCGTGCACACAGCTATAAAGATAAAACAGCAAAAGGCATAGCAGCAAACCATTCGCTCTTCTCCTACCCTGTGCTTATGGCAGCAGATATACTACTGTATCAACCAGAAACTATTCCTGTTGGAAAAGACCAAATTCAACATGTTGAAATTGCACGCGATATCGCTATAAAGTTCAATAATGAGTATGGTGATATTTTTACACTCCCTGAGTATAAAGTAGAAGATAGCGTAGCAACAGTTCCTGGAATTGACGGACAAAAGATGTCAAAAAGTTATAAAAACACTGTTAATATCTTTGGTGAAGAGAAAAAACAACTCAAAACAATCAAAAAAATCGTTACAGAGCCTGTACCACTTGAAGAGCCAAAAGAGTATCACAACTGTAATGTTTACAATATGGCAAAACTTTTTTTAAATGAAAACGAGTGTAAAGAGCTCCAAGAGCGATACCAAAGAGGAGGAGAGGGACATGGACACTTTAAACTCTACTTACATGATGTCATTTGGGAGTATTTCAGACCATATCGAGAAAAAAGAGAATACTACAAAGCACATCAAGATGAAGTAAGAGATATACTTCAACTTGGTGCAACAAAGGCAAAAGAGGCAGCACTCCCCGTAATAGAAAAAGTGCGAAGTGTTAGTGGCATACGCTACTAATTAAGCTTTTTGCGCCAAATAGTCTCTGTATCCTAACTGCTCTAGCTTCTCTGACTTTGCTTGTACTTCCTCTCTCATCTTCTGCTTATAAGCAACAATTTTTTCTTGTAAAATCTTATCATTTGATCCAATGATCTGTGCCGCTAGAATACCAGCATTTTTTGCACCATTAATAGCCACCGTAGCCACAGGCACACCACCGGGCATCTGCACAATTGAGAGCAGTGAATCCATTCCATCTAAAGAAGAGCTTCTTACAGGAACACCTATTACAGGCAAAGGAGTTAGTGATGCAACCATGCCTGGTAGATGTGCAGCACCTCCTGCTCCTGCAATAATTACTTGCAGACCTCTTTTACTTGCATTAGTCGCATAGTCTACTAATTTTTCAGGTGTTCTATGTGCAGAGACAATAGCAACCTCATATGCAATTGCAAACGCTTCACATATCTCAATTGCCCCACTCATAACAGGCAAATCTGAGTCACTTCCCATAATAATTCCAACTAATGCTTTGCTCATAATTTTTTACTTCCTTTGATTTTTAAAATATCTTTTGCCTTCATAGCTTTACTCAATGCCTTATCTATATCCTCATCTAATACGGTTATATGTCCCATTTTTCTATATGGTTTTGTAAATGTTTTTCCATAAAAATGAAATGATAACTCCGGAATTTCCAAGGCATCATGAATTCCTTCAATAATAGGTTCTCCTTCATACCCCTCTTCGCCAAGCAGGTTAACCATCACTGCTGGAGAGATAAGTTTTGTAGAACCAAGAGGCAGATTTGTCACAGCTCTAATGATTTGTTCAAACTGTGATGTAGCACAGGCTTCAACTGTATAGTGCCCTGAATTATGCGGTCGTGGTGCAATTTCATTGACTAATATCTCACCTTTTTTTGTTAAAAATAGCTCAACTGCAAAAATCCCGACACCATTGAGTGCTTCAATGGATTGTATTGCAATCTCTTTTGCTCTATCTGCAATCTCTTTTGCAATCTTTGCCGGTGCCATCACAATATCACAAATATTAACTCGCTCATCAAAAAGCATCTCAACAACGCTATAGCATTTTATTTGTCCCTCTCCATTTCTTGCAACTATAACAGCTAACTCTTTTTCTATATCTACTAGCTCTTCAATAAATGATTCCGTTGGAAGTGCATTTTGTAGATCCGCTTCTGTTTTAAGCATAACAACACCCTTGCCATCATATCCACCCATTTTTGCTTTTTGCATGACAGGAAATCCAAATGCTGCTAAATCTTCCTCTTTTTTCACATCTTTATAAGCGGGGACAGGAATCCCTTTTTCATCAAGCAGTTTTTTTTGCTCATACTTATTTTGAATAAGCTCTATAATATAAGGAGATGGATGAATAATATGCCCATGATCAAAGAGTTCCTTGAGTATCAAAGTATCTACATGCTCTAATTCAAATGTTGTCACATCACTCTCTTGAACCAATTGCTCTAGTTTCTCTTTATCATAAAAATCACCAATAATATGTTTATCAGAGACCTGAGCAGCAGGACAGTTAAAAGTAGGATCGAGTATTGTTACATGAAAGCCCATTTTTTTCGCTTTTTGCGACATAATTCGTCCTAGCTGTCCGCCTCCTATAATTCCGAGTTTCAAATTAAAGTAGTTAAAATTTTTATCCATAAAGCGTGTCACCTCTGTTTATCAAGCCAGACCATCAGTCCTTTTTGTGCATGCAATCTATTTTCAGCCTCTGCAAAGACTATATCAGCATTATCTTCAAGCAACTCTTCGCTCACTTCCTGTCCTCTATAAGCCGGCAGACAGTGCAAAAACTTTGCACCTTTTTGCGCAAGACACATCATGAGTCCATCGACCATATACCCTTTGAAATCTTGTATGCGTTGCTCTTTTTCATCCTCTTGTCCCATAGATGCCCAAGTGTCTGTTGTAACAACACTAGCCCCACGTACTGCCTCTTTTGGATCATTCATCACTTTGATAACTGCGCCACTCTTTTTTGCAATATCAAGCGCATCACGAAGTACTTTACTCTCTACTTCATACCCTTTAGGTGTTGCAATGCGAAGTTCAAAACCAAGTTTTGCTGCAAGCATCAACCATGAATTTGTCATATTATTCCCATCACCCACATAAGCAACCACCGCATTTTCTGCCACACCAAACTCTATCATCGTCATATAATCAGCCAAAAGCTGTACAGGATGGTATGCATCAGTCAACCCATTAATAACTGGTACTTTTGAGTATGCTGCAAACTCTTCTAACATAGAGTGCTCATATGTTCGTATCATAACCATATCACACATGCTTGAGATAACTCTTGCCGTATCTTTTACAGGCTCACCCCGCCCTAAATGAATATCACGATTTGAAAGAAAGAGTGCATGTCCCCCAAGTTGAAACATTCCTGTTTCAAAACTTACACGCGTTCGTGTTGAACTCTTTTCAAATATCATAGCAAGTGTCTGCATCTCAAGCTCTTTATTATATATACCAGCTTTGAAATCTTTCTTTATTTTCAGACCGAGTGCAATAATTTCTAAAATCTCTTCTTTCGTAAAATCTTTAAGTGTTAAAAAATGTCTCATACTAGCTTCCTACTTTCTTTAATTTAACCGTTTTGTAGCATTTTAGCCACCTCTTTTGCATGATACGAAATGATTATATCGGCACCTGCTCTTTTAAATGCTACCATAGTTTCCATTACAACACGTTTATAATCAATCAAATCATTCATTCCTGCAAACTTTAGCATTGCATACTCACCACTTACATTATAGACAGCCAAAGGCAGTGTTGTATTCTCTTTTATCTCTCGCACAATGTCTAAATATGCCAGTGCCGGTTTTACCATCAAAATATCTGCACCCTGCTTCTCATCAGCAATACTCTCAGCAATTGCCTCACGACGATTTGCAGGATCCATCTGATACGATGTACGATCACCAAAGCTCGGGGTAGACTGTGCCACATCACGAAACGGCCCATAGTAGCCACTTGCGAATTTTGTAGAGTATGCCATTATCGGTAAATCATGAAAACCTGCTTCATCAAGATAGCTACGTAATGTTGCAATGATTCCATCCATCATACCCGAAGGTGCTATCATGTCTGCACCCGCTTTTGCATGAATGATGGCCTGCTCTCCTGAAATCTCTAATGTTGCGTCATTGTTTACTGTCTTATGTACTTCATCTATAATGCCACAATGTCCATGGTCGGTATATTCACAAAAACACAAATCAGTTACCACAAACATATCAGGATGCACTTTTTTTATCTCTCGCAGAGCTGTTGCGATAATACCATGCTCACACAAAGCATCACTCCCTATAGAGTCTTTAACATCAGGTATACCAAAAAGAATGATAGCGTAAATACCTAACGCTTTTAACTCCTCACACTCTTTTATAGCCTCATCAATACTCATCTGATAGACACCCGGCATAGATGCTACTTCTGTTTTAATACCCTCACCACTACGAATAAAAAGCGGATATATAAAATCATCTACACTTACATGTGTCTCTCGCACAAGCGCACGAAGATATTTTTTGAGTCTAGTTCTTCGAAATCTTTGAAACATTTTTTACCCTTTTTTTAAAAGAAATATTTTACCCTTTTTAAGATTAAAATTTATCCATATCTCTTTTCTCCCTTTAGAGATATTCAGTAAAATCCTACGAAATTTAAAATAATCCTTAAACATCTAGTTTTGGAAAAGTTTTTACTTTAGTGCAATTTAAGTAATAAAATCTCATAATTAAGAAAAAGAGGAAAATGCATCATCAAAAAAATCATCTCCGTACTACTAATAACAATGCTTTTTCACTCTATGCTTTTTGCAAATAACAATACTGTAAGTGACCTCTGTTATGGAGCGATTACAAATGATGATGATAAATATGAAACAACAATCCCTATCAGAAATACCTCTGAAGATACACTAATGGATGTACAAGTTTTTATTGACTCCTTTTCTCTTTTTGATAACTTTCAAAGATGTGATATATTTAATAGAAACGACTCTCATGAAAATTGTAAGCAAGAGAGTGATGTGAGCTTTGCTTCGAACTTAGCTACGTTCGGCAACAAAGGAATACTCTACAATCTACAGAGTCTCATGTCAAATATAGTAGATGATGAGGTAGAGCGTCTTTTTTTTGAGTCAACTTTTAGTTTGCTAAACTCCAATGATTACAAGTTAATAGCCACCTATAAGAAAAATGGTACTGGCTATACTGGAATTGTACCCTCTTGTACTTCATCTACATCAGAGAATGAAACAGTTTCTACAATAGGTTCCTTTGATGCATGGGACACTACTCGAGATAATGCCTCTATTCCTCCTTCAGATAGAAATATCTCCACTAAAATTGTAAACAAAGCATTTACTCTCTCTTTAGCAAGTTTAAACAAAAAGGCCAATGGCTATGAAATCAAAAATGGTTCTGGAGATATTAATGTAGCTATTTATCCTAAAAACTCTACTACACCTATTAGCAACCATGTTTCATTTAACCCAACAGCAAATCCACATACAAGCGTAGCTAGTTTTACAGTTGCACAAGCTCAAAGAGATGCTGTTGTTGGCTTTCAACTCTGTGCTACTTACGAAAATAATACAACAACGGGTGAAACTCTGTACCATTTATATGGTTCTACTGCCTGTTCTTCACAAACAGTTTTCAATGATTGCAATGCAATAACATCGGGTACTCCGACTTGGCATCTATGTTATTCAACCGATAACTTTGCAATACGCCCTTATGCTTTTAGGGTTTTTGGTGGAGATAGTTACAACAGAGCTGGCGAGGATTTTAATATAACCATCAAAGCAGTAGATCAAATAAATTACGACAAAAATGACAGTAGTAGCTACGATAGAGTCTCAGGAGCATCAAAGTATAATGTGAACTTTTCAGACCTTACACTTACATTTAATTTCTACACCCCTACAAATGATGAAATCAACATTATGTACAATAATGTTACAGGTACAAAATTAGCAGATATAAACACAAAAAGAGCCAGAGTTGCCAATTGTCCGCATTCTGGAACTTCTACAAAATTAAATCCTACTGATTCTTTTGTAGATGGTAATCTTACTGCAAAGTTAAAATTTAGTGAAACTGGGATTTTAACGATTACTGTAAGCGAGACTATAGGTCACGAATTTGCTATAGTCGATAGTGATGACACTCCCAAATCAAAAAGATTTATACAAGCCTCTTTAGTTATCAACTCAAAATCAAATATTTCACAAACAAGCTTGCTACTTATAAATCCATACTCAATAGACACTGTCGCAGAATATAACACTTCGACCTCTAAAGAGTGGGTTTACATGGATGATATAAGCAGTACGACAACAAACCATACAAAACCGAACATGTCAGCATATATACACTACATAGTTACTGCAAGAAACAAAGATGGAGCTATTACAAAAAACTTTACATCTACTTGCTTTCCAGATACCAAAGTGAGTTGCCCAAGAGTAAATGGTCTTCAATTAAATACCACTTATAACCTAAGACTCACTGCTACTCTTAACACAACAGCCGATGTTAACCTCAGCATATATAATGCAGACAAAAATAATAATACTCTTTTTATTGCACCTGATGATCAATATGCAAACCTCTTAAAGGGGAACAATACACTAACAAAAGCGACTATGTATCCAAAACAGTTTACAGATGGAGTGGCAGAGTCGTATGTACACTTCAATGTAGATAAAAATATTTCTGTTGCGCAAAACCCTGTTACGATTAAGGTTATTGATACAAATACAAGTTTAGGCTGGACAAGTAGTGCTTCTCCTGCTGCTTTGAATGGTGATACACTGAACAGATCATATAGTTTTCTCTACGCTCGAACACATACTCAGCGCCAGCAATTTATAGGCACAGATGGTAATACTCCTATCTTTTATGAGGTATATTGTAGTGGATCTGATTGTGATAAAACACTTTTACCAAATGGAGTAGCATCTAAAATTACAGATGATCCACGATGGTTTATCAACACCTTACATAATCCCTTAGCAGATGGCAGTGTCACGCATGTAACACAAAAAGGAAGTGCATCCACTGTTATAACAACTACGCTATCTCATACAACAGGAAAAACAACCGCTTCTCTACACTATAATGCAACTAAAGGTTATCCTTATAAAACAACGATGGAGATCAATAGTGCAAAGTGGTTAGTCTATAATAAATATAATCCTAACGCTACAACATATGAATTTGCGGTTGAATTTATTAGTCAATCTAGTGACTGGGCTGGTGTGCGTGAAACAGATACAACGACCAACAAAAATGCTTCTGAGAATACAAACAGGAGACTTATGTGGTAAAAAAGTTAGCCTTTACGCTTATAGAGCTTATTTTTGCTATTGTCATTATCGCAATTACTGTTGTCTCTTTGCCTATGATGAATCAAGCAATCTCTAAAAGTATTGATGCAAACCTTATCCAAGAAGCAATTTTTGCAGCGTCCACGGAGTTGAACGAGGTTACCACAGCGCAATGGGATGAAGCTTCCATAGATGGAAATGCAAGCACTACAATAAGTCAGGTAATAAATATAAACAATACATGTGAGAACAATCAATCAAACCAACGCTATAGACTTAGACCCGGACATATTCTCCAACCCCTACACAGAAGATGTCTCAATAACCTAACACAAGGAAATCTCAATTCCAATACAAATAATAACATAGATGCAGTAGAAGACAAAGCCCATGGATATAGAGAAATATTTTTAAATTTAACACCAAATCAAGCAGGATATAAGCAAAAATACAAATCCTTAGTAGCCATCAATTATAACCCAGTATTTAACGCAACAGTAGAACCTAATATGAAAAAAATAACGATCATAGTAAAAGATGAAAACAATAATACTGTCACTTCTTTATTTACCTATGTCGCAAATATCGGCGGTATTGATCACTACAAGAGAATATATTGATGAAAAATCGTTTTGCTTTTACTATGGTTGAATTACTATTTGTCATAGTTATTATGGGGATTATAGGAAAATTTGGCGTAGAATTTTTGGCACAAGCCTATAAAAGTTTTCTCTTTTCCAAAATAAACCATGAACTCCAATCCAAGAGTGAAATGGCAGTAGAACTTATAGCAAAACGCTTAGAGGGAAGAATAAAGGACTCTGTTATTGCAAGAGATTCAAATGGAAATTTTGATGCTATAGGAGATCTAGACAACACAAAAAGATATGTAATTTTAGAGTGGATAGGCAGCGATATAGATGGATTTCGCGGCATTTCTAATACAGATATACCGCACCTTCCAAACTGGAGTGGTATCATTGATCTTGATGCAGGAAACAGTAACGTACTTGTCTCTCCCGCTACTGATACTGCAAAAACAAATCAACTCATTTCGATACTTTCAGCTGGAACAACTAATATAAACGATAGTGCCCTCTTTTTTATAGGTGCAAATAGTGATGTTAGAAGTGACTACGGCTGGGATGGAGATATTACAAAAATCAGTCTCCAACAAGGAGCTATGCACCCTGTAACAAGCGTCGTAGGAGAACCAACGCAATTTATCTCTTCTACTACTACAAATTTTAGTGGTATAGCTATTTATGAATACTATCAACTTGCATGGAGTGCCTATGCTGTTGCCTTGGAGGATTACAACACAACAAGTAAGATGGGCAATCTCTATCTCTACTACAACTATCAGCCATGGCTAGCAGAGCAATTTGATGGCAGCAACTCAAACAAATCACTGCTCATGCAAAATGTCAGCACCTTTCAATTTAGTGCTACTGGTGCTATTATGAAAATTAAAGTATGTGTAAAAACTGACTTGGTAGAGGAGTACGCTTTATGCAAAGAAAAAACAATATTTTAAAGCGTGCTAAAAATGGTATAGCTATGATTATGGCCATAGCTATTTTTGTTATACTAGCAACAATTATGGCATTAACTATCACTCTTACTTCGCAAACTACTCAACGAACAACTGATGTCTATTTGTATGAGCAGTCTGTACTTTTAGCACACAGTGCTGCTGAGTATGCACTTTTACGTATTGCTCAAAATCCTCCATGTAGTAATTTAGATGAAAATTTCATACAAGATGGTCTCTACCACGTAACAATTCATCTGCGTTATATTTATAACTCAAATAGTGCATGCACAGCAAATGGTGGTACTCTCTACACAACCGTTACAACACCTGAACAAAATGGTTCTGTACTTCTAGATGTGACTGTGGATGTAAATGATACAACGGTTGCTACTGAACCTATAAGATATTTTAGAAGAACTCTACAAAAATTGTAACTTCATACTTTTTATTAAACTTTTTAATGGTATAATTTTTTTACATTAGAACATAAAAGGATTTAATCATGAATATTAGTATGACAGGAAGAAATTTAGAACTTACTGATGCTCTTAAAGAGCATATTTCATCTTCTATTGAAACGCTCAAAAAATTTAACTTAGATATTATTTCAGTTAATGTTGTCGTATCTTCACAAACAAAAAAAGGTAAAGAGCATGCAACAGTTGAGTTTGTGATCAACTTAGCACACAAAAATACTATCGTTATCAAACAAAATGACGAAGATGCATATGTTGCTATTGATTTAGCTACAAATAGAGCGCAAAAATCACTCCGCCGTTTACATGACAAAGTTACTGACCATCAAAAAGTTGGTTTAAATGAAGCCAAAGCACAAGAGGTTGATGTAAAAGCTGCAGCTGAGGCTATGGAAGATGAGATCATTCCAGTAGAGCTTGAGCTTTATAAACCTCGTGAAGTTGAAGATGTTTTAGAAGACCTCAAAAAGAGTGATAAAACATTTGAAATCTTTTTAGACAATGAAAATAAAACGCGCGTTCTTTTTAAAATGGGGAATAAAAAGTTTGGACTTTACTAGGCCTCTTTTTCAAAACCTACAACCTAGATGCTCATCTAGGTTTACAAAAGAACACCTTAAAGAGATGTAAGTGGCTTTACACAGTTTATTTTTACAGACTCAAAAAGGGTGAGAACTCTATAGTATACCTTTAAAACTCCATAGCCAAAAGCATAACACCTGCTCTTCCAAAAATCTCTCTATAAGATTCACACTCTTTTTTATCTACTATTTTAAATCCAAGTTTTTTATATAACAATTCAGCTTCTAATGAACCTATTTCAATAATTGTTTGTACAATACTGTAGCCTTTTACTCTAGCCGTTAGCAAACTTTTTTGCATTAATGCTTTGAGTATGCCAACATCCATAAAACCATCCAACTCTTCCATAAAATCAAACATTAACCTGCTTCTATTTGTATCAAAACTACACTCATATACTATCGCTAAAGGTTCTTGTATCTCATTGCCACAACCTATCTCTTGTAAAGCTTGTATAAATGTCTCTTTTGTTGCAATTCTCGGTTCATAGCTACATAATGTTCCAACATCTTTTCCATCCATCTGCGCTATAAAAAAGTTTTTATAATGACAGTGACTTCTTGCCTCAGTTTGCGTTAATTTTTCTAACTTTTCTAAAACTATTTTGTCATCATCTGTTCCAAAAAGCACATCAAACAAGCCATCCTTTTTCCCCGCTCTTGAGCTTTGTAAAATCATTTGTGCCAAAAAAGAAGCGTCATCAACCGTAGCCTGTTTTATTATAATACCCATTCTCTTATCCAAAATTGAAATTTTTTCTATTTTATTCTTGACATCATATAAGAGTAATAGTACCATACTTTATGATAAAAAGTTTCTTAATTATGGCAAGTTTCTCAATTTTATTGTTCTCTTCCCATGGATACTCACAAAGTATGAAGCGGTCTCGTGTAATACTCCACCATCCAATGATACCAATCTCATTCATTCCAAAGCACACTTACTCCATACTCTTCATTCAAAACAATTGTTTTTGTGTAGTAGATCTTTTTACCATACTTTTTACTCAAAAGCTCCACTTCAAGCTCCTCTTCACTTAAAAGCTCTCTTACCTCTTTATAGTTCAACCATTTTCCATACTTTGCCAAAGTGTTCTGCCAGATTCTAAAACTACATGTAGAGTCTTGCGTCACTTCAAACATCTCACCATCTTCTGTCATCCAGTGTGCGTTTATGCAGGCATAGAGTTTGACCTTTTTACCCCGTACCTCTTTATCTCGCACTTCTATTGACCCATCATCACAATAGGGACATTTTCCTAAAATCATAACCAACTCCTGATTTTTCTGCTATTATTATAAAATATTTACAGTACTGCCTTGTAATTTATGGCAATTTGACATACTTTAAGGATAAAGAATGCAAAAAAATGCAAAACCATTAGAGCTTTTAGCCAACACAAACAAAACATTTGAAGAGGAGTTTTTCCGATATGCACAGCCTTTTGAGTATGAAAAAGGAGCTTCTCCATTCTATCCAGATGATCTACTCAAATATTTTTATATTATAGTAGATGGCAGAATCAAAACATATCAGATAAATTTTCAAACAAACAAAGAGCAGACGCTTTTTATCTACAAACGCGGAGATATGTTTGATGTCATTTCTCTGCTTGATGGCAAACCACATGAAGTGATTTATGAGGTTATTGAAGATACTAAAATCCTGCGTCTACCAATTGAAAAAGTTCGCTACTGGCTAGAGCATGATGCCACCTTTAATAAAAAATTTTTTCCATATGTAGCAGCACATATGCGATACACTGAAGAACTAACTACTGAACTCGCACTCTATGATACAAAAGAGCGTTTTTTACATCTTTTAGTAGAAAATTTAAACCCCAACAACAGATTTCGCTATCAGCTCTTGCAGAATCTCTCAAACACCGAAATAGCCAAACTTCTTGGTACTGTACGCCATGTAATAGAGCGAACAATAAAACAACTCAAAGCTGACAGCATCATTGAAACGAGCAGGTGCAACATCAAGGTAAAAAATCTGCAAAAACTTTTAGATAAAACCTCTCAAATGCTACTTAAGTAGCAAAATACTTTTATAAAACATACTATCATTTCTCAAATAAAAAATTTAAGGAGGTTGCCATGTTAGTAACAAGATATAAAAACCCAATAAATAATACAAGAAGATTTGACTTAATGAATGAATTTTTTCATGCACTTGAGGCACAAAGCAGTGAAGAGCCAAGAGAGGTATTTGACTTTGTTCCTACTGTAAATACAAGAGAGGGAGCAGATGCGTACTATATAGAGCTTGATTTACCAGGTGTAAAAAAAGAAGATGTAGAGATTAGCGTAGATAAAAATATTTTAACTATCAGAGGAAAACGAGAGGTCAAAAAAGAAGAAGAAAAGAATGACTATTATAGAGTAGAGAGTGCCTATGGTAGTTTTGCGAGAAGCTTTACATTGCCAGAGAAGGTAGATGTTGAAAACATCCGTGCAACAAATGAAAATGGTGTAGTTGAGATCACCATACCAAAATTAAAAGTTGAAAAAGATACAGCAAAAAAAATTGAAATTGAGTAAGGAGGGTTATTATGGATATAGTAAACACATCAAAAGAGTTGGTAGAAAAAGCAGAAGAGAAAATTGAAAAAGGTTTAGAAGTTGTTAAAGATACATTTCATAATGTGGCATCACATCTACCACTAGCAAACCTTGCAAAACACAACAATGACACCTTTACAATCGAAGTTGATTTACCGGGTGTGAAAAAAGAGGATATAGATATAAAAATAGAAGATGATTATCTTACTGTTACAGCGATAAGAAAATTTAAAAATGAAATCAAAGAGGATGATTACTATCTGTGCGAGTCTAGCTTTGGTATTATCTCAAGAAGTTTTGTATTGCCAGACAATATAGATAGAGATAAAATCCAAGCAAAATATGAAGATGGAAGATTATATTTAACACTTGAAAAAATAGAATCCAAAAAGACAAAAAGTATCAGCATCAAGTAAAAGATGCTGATAAAAGGAGCTTTCTATGAAAAAAGTGATAACGACGGTTTTTCTTTCATCTTTACTTGCAAGTTCTCTTTTTGCAACAAATATAGGTGCGATGGGTCTTTATGATGCAGATTTTGCAAGAATGAATCAATATTTTAACTCATTAATTGAATCGCATCTGAGTAGTTCAGCGCTCAATAATTTCAGTTATCCAAGAACGGACATTAAAGATGAAAAGGATAAAATAGTCTTACAATTTGATTTAGCAGGTGTAGAAAAGAAAAATATTACACTCTCAATCGATGAGAATAAAGTTTTGACCCTTGCAGGTGAGAAGAGAGAGTCTCAAGAAGAAAAATCAAAAAATTATGTTAAAAAAGAGATTTTCTATGGTAAGTTTAAAAAAGTCATCCAGTTACCAGAAAATATAGATGAAAATAGATTGCAAACAAAATTTGAAAATGGTATTTTAACGCTAACCATTCCTAAAACAGAAGTTAAAAAAACAAAAGTCAAGTTGATTCCCATAAAATAGTCAACTTTTTTTGCTAAAATTGCTGTATGGATTCCTATGCAGAAAAATTTACAAACGCAATACAAAACACATTTTTTCAAAAGCTTCCTCTCCATGAACAAGAGTTTATCCAAGAGAAAGCCTTTGAATATAAATTTTCCCATCAAGAGATAAAACAAATAATCAATTTCGCGCGAGATTTGGGGATGTGGGATGAGAGGAGAATCACGACAATCTTTCCTGAGCACCCCCAAAGAAAAGTCGTTTTCTCAAGACTCAAAAAAGCGTACGAGGACATACGCAACAAGCCAAATTCTTATGAAAATTTCACTCTTAAAAATATTCCCCAAGAACAAAAGTATACTTTTAAGACCGTTGCTAAAGAGGGGTTTGGTCTAGGGCTCTGTCCAGTAGCAAGTGAAAAGACGCGATGCTGTAACCTTCTAACACTTGATGCAGTTGAAAGCTGTGGATTTGACTGTTCTTACTGCTCCATACAGAGCTTTTACAACCAAAACACTATTACCTTTGACAGCAGTTTTGCGGACAAACTGCTAAACCTCCAGCTTGATCCGAATAAAACCTATCACATTGGAACCGGTCAATCTTCAGACTCTTTGATGTTTGGCAATCGCGAAGGTGTTTTAGATGCTCTTTTTGAATTTGCAAGAAAAAATCCCAATGTTATTTTAGAATTTAAAACAAAATCAGATAATATAAAATATCTTCTCGAAAATAAAATACCAAAAAATATACTCTGTACATGGAGTCTAAATACCCAAACTATTATTGACAATGAGGAGCATTTAACCGCTTCGCTTGCCAAACGTATCAATGCAGCTAGAAAAATTGCCGACAAAGGGGTGAAAGTCGGTTTTCATTTTCACCCAATAGTAGAGTATGAAGGTTATCTTGATGAATATCAAAAAGTATATGAGGAGCTTATACTAAAATTCTCGCCCAAAGAGGTTGCACTTGTTAGCTTTGGAACACTCACTTTTATAAAACCGGTTATCAAACAGTTGCGTGAGCGTGAATTTAGAAGTAAAATCACACAAATTCCACATGAAGATGCCAGTGGAAAGACATCATATCCAGATGCAACTAAAGTAGAGATGTTCAAACATGCTTATGAGAGTTTTTCACCTTGGCAACATGGCAGTGACAAGGTCTTCTTTTACCTTTGCATGGAGGAGCATCACATGTGGGCAAAAACATTTGGCTATCAATACAGTACAAACAATGACTTTGAACAGGCTATGCTTGGAGCATACTGTAAAAAAATAGGTCAAGATTTTTTATTATAGAATTTGTATGCAAGTTAAGGAGCACTATTTTTTATGAAGATATTTTAAAGTATTGGTTTTTGGATCGAAGTTATAAAATGGAGTAAAGGTACTTACCCTTTACTGCATTTTGATTACGAAACTATCCTCAGCTTCTTCGACTTTAAATTTATGTTTACCACAAAACTCTTCATTCATATGATTTACCATCTCTAATGATTTTGTTAATGCCTCATCTTTTGACTCTACTGCTACATTGTTTTCAAAATCACTTCTTTTGAAACATCCGCACTCTTTTTCTACTACTATTGTAAACATATTACACTCCTTATTGAATTTTTGTGGAATAATATCATGTATAACTTTCTCTAATCTTATTCATAAATATAGATATTATTTTATATTTTCATTTAATGCTATAATAACGCTAAATTAACACAACGGAATAACCTTATGGAAAAAACAATCAGTCCTTATTTGGAACTTGGAAAAATAAACAGACTTCGCGTCGATAGAGAGACTGCACCTGGTCTTTACCTTATGGCCGAAGATGGCAATGATGTCTTGCTTCCTGGACAATATGTCACAGATACTATGTGTGAAAATACAATTATAGATGTCTTTGTCTATACAGACTCCCAAGATAGAATTGTCGCAACTACAGATAAACCCCTTGCCATGCTTGATGATTTTGCACTTTTAGAGGTTGTTGACATCGCTCCTTTTGGTGCTTTTATGAATTGGGGGCTACCAAAGGATCTACTGGTACCAAATATGTTTCAAAAAACTCCTTTTACAATAGGTGAAAAAAGGTTTATAAAAATAATCTATGATGAACGAACACATAGACTTGTTGGAACAGAAAAGATTGGTGATTTTTTTGATAGAAGGCCAAAGGGGTTAGCTACAAACAAAGAAGTGGAAATTGTAATTATTGCTAAAACTCCACTTGGCTTTAAATCTATTGTCAATGGCAAATATGAAGGTCTTATTTATCACAATGAAATATTTGAAGAGATAAAATTAGGAGACAAAAGAACTGCCTATGTTAAAACAGTACGTAAAGATGGCAATATCGACCTGACGCTGAGAAAACCCGGTAGTAAAAATGATGGTTCATCTGCAGAAAAAGTTTTAACACTACTACGACAAAATAAAGGTAGTATGCCTTACAACTATAAAAGTGATGCTACCCTAATCAAAAATGTATTTGGAATGAGTAAAAAAGAGTTTAAACGTTCTTTAACACAACTTCAAGATGCTCGAAAAATAGAAGTCAAAGAGACTGGTATCTCTCTTAGATTGTAAACAACTAATATAACCATTTGAATGAAGTCTTACACTCATATGGCATCAATTTATTATCAATGGCAGAATGAGATTAAAAACAATTGAAAATACCACCCAATAGAAGCAATATTTAAGTATATAGAGAATAAACTTTTCCTATGATAAAGATAGAAGAAAAAGTACTTATTAAAATAATAACTTATCTGCCTCTTATTTTTATCCCTGTTATAGTGCTTATAGTCTTACTGATGAATATTGCTATTCTCGAATCTAACCATAATATTACAGTAGAAAATTTTACAAAAAATATTATGGAAAAAAAAGATGAAATTCTTAAAACAAAAATTGATAGTTTAGTTAATTACATAGAATATCAGAATTCACTGATCGAAAAGACTATCAAGTCAAATGTTAAAAATGAAGTTCAAAAAGTATATGTTCTTGCAAGTCAAATATATAAAAATAATAAAAATAAAAAATCTTCTCAAGAGATTCAAGAGCTTATAAAAGATGTTGTAGCATCTTTTAATCAGCATAGTAGCGTTAACCATATCCAAATTATTAGCTTTGATGGCACCTTAGTATTGGCTCCTCCCTATATAAAACATCTTCAAAACAAATCTCTATTAGATTATAAAGATATTATCGGCAAATACCCCATACGTGAAGAGATAGCTCTTGCAAAAAGAGGAGAAGGGTACATACTCGATACATTTGAAATATTTGGAGTACATAAAAACATGCAACAGGTTGTGTATGTAAAGCCTTTTAAACCCTACAACTGGTACTTCAAAGCAACCGCATATTTTGAAGATAAAAATAAAGACGAGTCCAAAAATATCATTCAGGCTGTAAAAAAGATTGAACAGACAAGTGATGATAATATTTTTGTAATTGACTATGATGGTAATATTTTGTTAGATGCAGCAAACCCAGAAATCGAAGGAAAAAACATTTATGACCTTAAGGGTAAAAACTTCTTAGATACCTACTCGAAAATTTTAAAATTTGTAGCAAATAATAGCAAAGGATTTGTTTCATACAAATGGTTTAACCCAAAAATCAATAAACTTGAATTAAGATCTATGTATATTTCTGAAATAAAAGATACTAACTGGATAGTGGGTAGCGGGTATTACAAAAGTGATATTGAAAAAATTGTTACACTTCAAGTCCAAGAGATGGATAAAGAGTATAAAAAGCAATTTAACCATCTCATTCAATTTGGAACTATTGCACTTTTACTATTTATACTATTATCTTTCATAATCTCAAGATACATTAAAAACAGTTTTGCAAGCTATAGAGGAACAATAGAATTAAAGACAAATGAACTTGTCGACTCAAACAAACAGTTAGAGAGCAAAATAAGAGAACTAAATGATGCACAAAATATGCTAGTCGAATCAGAAAAACTCGCATCTTTAGGAGCACTAGTTGCTGGGGTTTCGCATGAGATAAATACACCAATTGGTATAGCACTAACAGGTATTTCAAATATAGAGTATGAGACAAACCTAGTAGATAAGCTTTATAAAGAAGAAGAACTTACAGAAGAGAAGTTGGTAAGTTATATCAAACTTGTTACAAAACTCTCTAAAACAATTCATACTAGTCTATCTAATGCTATTAGATTAATTCAATCTTTTAAAAAAATATCGGTTGATCAGCATTCAGGAGAGAAGAGAATAATTAATTTAAGCAAGTACTTTGATGAGATTGTTTTAAGTTTAAATAACTCACTAAAACAAAAGAGAGTAGTAGTTTTAAATAATATTGACAAAGATATAGAGCTTGAGACTTATGCAGGTATATACTCTCAAATCTTTTCAAATTTAATACTCAATACACTCAAGCATGCTTTTAACGAAAAAGAGAGAGATAATATAATCGAGGTGTACACAATAGTTACTCAAAATAACCTAGAAATACATTTTAAGGATAATGGAAAAGGTATTGATAAAAATATAAAAAATAAAATATTTGATCCATTTTTTACAACGAAACGAGGTCAAGGTGGTAGTGGATTAGGACTAAATATTATTCACAATCTCATTCTTAAGAAATTACATGGTACAATAAGCATTGTAGACATTAAAAATGGTTTACACATATGTTTTAGTGTGCCTTATACAAAAATGATAGACTAAAAAAGAGAATGAAAATATGGCTAATTTGAAATTTGCTAAAAATAAAAAAAAGAGAGCCGTAGAACCTGTAAAACAATTTAAAATTTTAATAGTTGATGATGAAGAGTCAGTACATGAGATTACCGATAGTGCAATTGATTCTATGGACTTTTTAGGCTTTGCTGTTGAAGTTTTGCATGCTTTGAGTGCGAAAGAAGCTATAAAAATATTAGACGAGGAAGATGATATTGCAATAGCTTTTGTTGATGTTGTGATGGAGACGCCAGAGGCTGGGCTTGAACTCATTGACTATATTAGACATGAGCAAAATAATTTAAAAATCCGGTTAATTATCAGAACTGGACAAGCAAATAACTTTTCACAAATAGAAATAGTGAAAAAATACGACATTAATGACTTTAAAGAAAAAACAGAACTAACAATCGAGAGACTCTATACAACAATTCGCTCTACAATCAAACAGTATGAACAAATAATAGAACTTGATAACAAATATAAAGATACATATAATCAATTAACGACTAACAGATTAACAAAACTCCCAAATAGACTCAAATTGATAGAGGATCTCTCAGCACAAAAGAGCAAAACTTTAATACTAATAGATATTGTTAGCTTTAGTTTTATAAATGAGACAAGTGGTTTTGAAGTTGGTGATTATATATTAAAAGAGTTTGGAGTTTTTTTGCTTAATATATATGGGGAAGATTTTGATGTTTATCATCTCTATGGTGATGTTTTTGGTTTAGTGCCAAAAACAGATAATATGATAGGACTTCAAGAGTATGTTCAAAAAATAAAAGAGGATATTGGTAAAATTCATTTTATTACAAACAATTTCAACAAAACTATCGATACAACCATAGGTGTAGTACATCAAAGCACTGATAACGTCATAAAAAAAGCAGAGCTTGCGCTGAAAGAAGCGAGAAACAATGGTAAGAATAAGATACAGTTTTATAATGGTGATATGAAAATTATTAAACATATACAGCAGGTGAGTTTTTGGGCGCCAATTATCAAAGATGCAATAAAAAACAACAATCTGCTTGCATACACACAACCAATCTATGATGCACAAACTCATAAAATACATAAGTATGAGCTCCTTGTAAGACTCAAACATGATGATAAAATATATACGCCATATCATTTTTTAGAAGCAGCCTCTAGTAGTGGTCAACTTTACCGTATATTTCAGTTTATGTTTGAAGAAGCCTGTAAACTGGCCGCAAAAACAGGCAAGATGTTTAGTGTAAATATCGGAGACAGTGATTTGAGTGAACCTGACTTATTTACTTTCATTAGCACAACACTCAAGCACTACAAAGTGGACACATCCCTGCTCACATTAGAAATTTTAGAGTATAAGAGCATTGGAAATGATAATGATGTAAAAGATACGATAAATAAAATACATGCACTTGGGATTAGTTTTGCCATTGATGATTTCGGCGTTCAGTGCTCAAACTTTGCTCAAATAAAAAATATTCCGGTTGATACTATTAAGATAGACGGTTCTTTCATTAAAGAGATCAACAGATCAAAAAATAGTTTTACTATCGCCAAAACAATCGTTGTTTTTGCTAAAGAGACAGGTATTAAAATTGTCGCAGAATTTGTTTGCAATAAAGAGGTATATGAGGTTGTGAAAAAACTTGGTATCGATTATGTGCAAGGGTATTACTTTGCTGAACCAACATTAGAACTACTTGAGGAGAAAAAATGAAAAACAAATTATTAACTTTTGTATTTACACTCAGTACTTTATCTTTACATGCATATGATATAAATATAAATGGATTTGTTAATGTTACAGCAGGGAAAAGTGATAACAATGAGACATCAATAGCAGGATATGAAAATACTAAAGCTACCTCTCAACGCAGTAATGCTGACTCGGTGAAGTTTCAACCTGACTCTTTAATGGGTCTTCAAATTTCAAGTAGTGTTTCTGATAATTTTTCAGCGACACTACAACTCATAGGCAGATATGATAATGATGTTGCAAGAATGGAAGTAGAGTGGGCATATATAACTTACAGTATCGAGCGTTTACAGGTTCAAGTAGGTCGATATAGACCCGCTATATATATGTATGCAAATACTCAAAATGTTGCACATAGTTACTTGTGGACAAGATTACCTATGGAGGTTTATAGTACTGTTCCAATAAGCTATCTAGATGGTATAAATCTTATTTATCATTATGAGTTTAAAAATGAAATAACTTTTGGTGCAAAAGCTTTTTATGGGAATAGAAAATCCATACAAACTTCCTTAGGAGTTACATATAAAACAATATGTGATGACACCTATGGGACTGAACTCACTTTGAGTAACGACTATATAAATCTGAGAATGGCCTATGCACATACAACTCTCAGTACAATTTTTGGAACCGCAGTAGTAGATGACATCGATGGTTTAAAGATGGATAACAACAAAGCTGATTTTTATAGCTTAGGTTTCAGTATAGACTATAGAGATGTTGTATTTATAGGTGAAATAGTACGCAGAGAACTTGAACCATCTGTAGCAGAAGAGAGAATGGACAGCTACTATGTAACACTTGGCTA
Source organism: Sulfurimonas autotrophica (assembly GCA_015662405.1). Lineage (GTDB taxonomy): Bacteria > Campylobacterota > Campylobacteria > Campylobacterales > Sulfurimonadaceae > Sulfurimonas > Sulfurimonas autotrophica_A. The sequence continues at coordinate 26,820 of DQUE01000153.1, forward strand.
CCATATAGATAAGTTTACCCCATATATTTCTTATGCCTCTCTAAAAGCAAAATTTGCTAACAAGGACAATCCTCAGTTCAAGCCATTTAAAGGTGAAGAAAATCATCAACAGAGTATAACTACTGGTGCAAGGTATGATATAAACCCGTCAACTGCTTTAAAAGCGGAATGGATGCAAACAAAACAAGCACATCTTAAAGACAAAGTAAGTGATACTACAACAAACCTCTATACGCTATCACTTAACTTGGTTTTTTAAGATAAGGGATAATTATTATGATTATTAAATATATCCTTTTTTTTACTCTAACACTATCAGGTCTTTATGGAGAAGTAGTTGTTGTGACAAATACTCACTCAAATATCGAAACTTTGGACAAACAAAGCGTGCGAAGTATCTTTTTGGGAAAGAAACAGTTTCTCTCTAATGGTCAGAGGATTACTATTGTTGATCAAGAGAGAGATAGTGAAGTTTTTACACCATTTTATATCATTGCAACAGGTAAACGCCCTTCTCAACTAAGTAAATATCGTATAAAAAGAATTTTTACAGGTGAGATGAAAACACCTAAAGAAGTATCTTCCTCGAGTGAATTGATTGATTTTTTAATTAATCACAAAAACAGCATAGGATATCTTAAAAAATCTGAGCTTACTCCAGAGTTAAAAGTGCTTTACACTTTAGAGTAAATGTTACATGTAACACAACAAACGCTATAATTCCTCTAGTAATTTGGAGAGATTTTATACTTTAATTGCTACAATAGTATTACGAGAAATTAGAAAAAGGAGTTCCTATGAAAAAATGTAATTCACTACAAGAAGTAAGAGATGAAGTAGATAAAATTGACATACAACTTGTTGAGCTTATATCGCAACGCAGCCATTTAATACGTCAAGCAGCCGGTTTTAAAGAGAGTGTTGAAGAGGTGAAAGCACAAGAACGAATTGATGATATTATGCAAAAAGTAAGAAAAAAAGCAATTGAACTTAATGTAAATCCAAACATGATCTCCGATCTTTTTACGATAATGATTGATGAAATGGTAGAAACTGAAATAAGTGAGTTACGAAACGCCGGAAACTTTTAAAAAAGAGGTAAATAGTACCTCTTTTTCATCATTTATATCTATAAGTGATACGACCTTTATCTAAAGAATACGGAGTCAACTCAAGTTTCACTTTGTCACCTGGAAGTATTTTAATATAATGCATACGCATCTTACCTGCAATATGACACAAAATAATATGTCCATTTTCTAATTCAACACGAAAAGTTGCGTTAGGCAAAGCCTCTATAATCTTGCCGTCAACTTCAATAACATCTGCTTTAGCCATTTTAGTCCTTTATAAAGAAATTTCTTACTTTAACTCTCACGCAAGAGATAAAATTTCAGCTTTACCGTCTACAACTGCGACAGTGTGCTCATAGTGTGAACCGCGTAAACCATCGGTACTAACAACATCCCACCCATTCTCTAAAATAACAGGCTTTGACTCTTTTTGACATATCATAGGTTCCAAACAAAAAACCATACCATTTTTTATTTTTGGTCCAGATTTTGCATTTCCACCCACTAAATAATTTGGAATTTCAGGTTCTTCATGGGGCTTTTTACCTATTCCATGTCCACAAAAGTCTCGTAAAGGAGTAAATCCACGCTCTTGTATAAACGCTTCGATAAGAGAGGAGAGTTCTTTAAAACGCATTCCTTCTTTAATATTTTCAATAGCATAGTATAAAGTATCTTTTGCACAAGCAATTAAATCTTCATCTTCTTTTGTAATTGCTCCGACACCTACACTAATTGCAGCATCACCAAACCAACCATCTAGCTCAACTCCAATATCATAACCTATTATATCTCCCTCTTGGAGCTTATAGTCACTTGGAATACCATGAATAATAACTTCATTAAGTGATGTGCATACTGCATTTGGAAAGCCGTACAAACCTTTAAAAGAGGGCTTTGCAGCATGAGAAAGTATATACTCTTCTGCCATAGCATCCATCTCCTTTAAGCTCATACCTACTTTGGTATTTTTACGAAGAAGTTCAAGTGCACCACCAACAATTTTGTTAGCAGCGCGAAGTTTTTCAATCTCTTGAGGTTTTCTCAGTGCTATAGCCATTGCTACAGACCAACTGCACTAAGGGTTTCATATTTACTCATATATATCTGAGCCTCTATTTTTCTCATAGTATCAAGTGCAACCTGAACAACAATTAAAACTGCCGTACCACCAAAGAAAAACGGCACACCCATACCCTTTATAATCATAAATGGTAACGTTGCAACCAAACCAAGGTAGAGTGCTCCAGTAAACGTCAATCTGCTTGCTGTTTCATTTAAAAATTCTCGTGTAGCATCTCCAGTACGAATACCTGGAATAAACCCGCCTTGACGCTTCAAGTTATCAGCAATATCTTTTGCATTGAATGTAATAGAAGCATAAAAAAATGCAAAAAACACAACAAATACAAAAGTTAAAAAGTTAAAAAAGTAACTATTTGGATTCAAATAGTCAGCGATCGCTTGTATAGTAGGGTTTGTACTACTTGAAAGCACTGTCATAGGAAACATCAAAATAGCACTTGCAAAGATCACGGGAATTACACCAGCTAAATTCACTTTAATAGGAATATAATTCATAACACGCTTATTTTGGTTTTGCATCATCGTCTTTTTCGCATAGGTAACAGGAATACGACGCTCACCAAGTTCAACATAAATAATAACTCCTACAGTTGCAAGAATAAGAGCAACTATTGCGATTACTGTTATAAAACTCATCGCTCCTGTATTTACCATAGTAATTGTCTGTCCTATAGCTCCAGGAATAGCTGAAACAATTCCTGCAAAAATAATTAATGATATACCGTTACCAATTCCATTTTGTGTTATTTGCTCACCTATCCACATTAACAACATTGTCCCTGCAAGCATTGATACAGCTGAAAGTAGTATAAATGTATTATGATCAGCCAAAATTGCAGAGTTTCCTGTTGGTCCGGTGAGGCTTTGTAATCCAACACTTACACCAACTGCTTGAATAATAGTGATAACAATAGTTGCATAACGAATTATCTGCATATACTTTACCATACCATCACGCTCTTTTTTCATTTGACCAAGCGTTGGAAATGTTGCAGCTAAAAGTTCCATAATAATTGAGGCTGTGATATAAGGCATAATACCAAGTGAAATAATTGACAATCTCTCTACAGCATTTCCGCTGAACATATTAAAAAGTCCCAATGCATCTGATTGATGTGAATCGAAGAAGGAGGCGATAACAGCTGTATCTACGCCTGGCACTGGCACATATGCCAGTAGGCGGTAGATAAATAAAAAACCGATAGTAATAAGTATCTTATTTACTAGATTTTTATTCACAACTAGTTACCCGTTGTTGTAACGTTTTCGTCTTTAATTTTCGATGCTAAATCTTTCGCCTTAGCACCTACTAGTTTAATTTTAGTCACTGAAGAAGCAACTTTATGAACCGAACGGATACTCTCCATTGTGATTTCATCAAGCTCTGCTACAGCTTTGATTTTTTCAACGTTTATTACATAAGGCTTCACTACTTTAGAGTGAAAACCAATTTTTGGTAAACGTTTTGCAAGTGGCTGTTGACCACCTTCAAAGTTTCTTTTTCTTTTGTATCCTGAACGAGATTTCTGACCTTTTTGACCACGTGCTGCAGTCTTACCAGTGCCAGAACCCTGTCCACGACCAACTCTTTTACGAGCGTGCGTAGAACCTTCGGCAGGTTGTAAGTTTTCAATACCCATTTTCTATCCTTTTATACGAGAAAGTGCTTCAATTGTAGCACGTACTAGTGTGTTTGGATTATTTGAACCGATTGATTTTGTAAGGATATCTTGAATCCCTGCAAGCTCAAGAACAGGTCTTGCTGCTCCACCAGCGATAACACCAGTACCCTCTGACGCTGGTTTCAATAAAACACGGCTCGCGTTATATTTATGCTCAATATCATGTGCTATTGTAGAGCCTTTAATCTTAACAGTTGTTAAATTTTTAAAAGCATTATCTACAGCTTTACGTATAGCATCAGGAACCTCTTTTGCTTTACCAACGCCATAACCTACAGTACCATTTTTGTCACCAACAACGATAAGTGCAGTAAAACGGAAACGTCTACCACCCTTAACAACCTTTGTTACACGACCAATATTTACTATTGATTCTTCAAAATCATCTCTATTGATTTCCATCATTGCCCCTAAAACTTAATTTCGTTTGCACGAAGTGCGTCACCAAATGCAGCGATAACACCGTGATATTGGTAACCATTACGGTCAAATACAATCTCAGAGATGTTTGCTTCTTTCAGTTTAGCAGCAAATGCCTCACCAAGTGCAGCAGCACCTTCTTTATTTGCTTTATGACCAGTAGCCTTTGAGTGTAATGCACAAATTGTTGTTGCAGTTGCATCATCAATTGCTTGTACACTTAGGTAACGATTTGATTTAAATACAGAAACACGAGGAAGTTTAGCACTACCAGATATTTTTGCACGGATACGACGCTTACGTTTTAAACGATTCGCAATTTTGCTTTTTAATACTTTAGCATTCATCTATCTTCCTCCCTTATTTCTTAGCAGTTTTACCGGCTTTACGCACGATATGCTCATCTATGTATTTAACACCTTTACCTTTATAAGGCTCTGGTGGACGGAATGATCTAATCTCAGCAGCAGTTTGACCTAACATCTGTTTGTCATGACTTTTCAGAGTGATAACATTCTTTTCAACACTTGCCTCTATACCTTCTGGCAACTCATAATTAATATCATGAGAAAAACCAAGTTGAAGATTTAAAACTTTCCCTTGAACGGCTGCTCTATAACCAACACCATTAATTTCCAATTGCTTCGTATAACCAGTAGTTAAACCAGTAACGATATTTTGAGCAAGTGCTCTAAAAGTTCCCCAAAAAGCTCTATGCTCACGAGAATCTGAAAGATTTTTAAAAGTTAAAATATTCCCTTCTATCGTGAAAGTAACATATCCTTTTGTATCTAAATCAACAACTTTTTTGCCTTTAGCAAAAGTGATAACATTTCCATTTGCAGTAACAGTAATGTCACTAGGAAACTCTACAGGGTTTTTTCCAATTCTTGACATACTATACTCCTACCATACCGTACACATAACTTCACCACCAATACCAAGCTCATACGCTTTATCGTTTGGTAGAACGCCATGTGATGTACTAACAATAATAGTACCATAACCATTTTTGAAACGTTTAATATCTTCTTTCCCTTTGTAAACACGTCTACCAGGTTTTGATACTCTTTTCATTTCATTGATTACAGTTTTACCATTTTCATCATACTTTAGTACAACTTTAACAGTTTTTTTTACACCATCTTCAATTACATTGCATGATTCAATGTAACCTTTATCTACTAAGATATTTGCTACAGCTTCAACACTCTTAGAGTGAACTAAAGTTGTAACTGGTAATCTTCTCATACCAGCATTTCGAATACGAGTTAACGCATCAGATACTAAATCATTAATTGCCATTTATATATTCCTTATTTGTAGTTATCTCATTTACATAAAATAACTGCTGACTGCTAGTAGTTTCCTCTTGGTTTACCAAGAAGACTTTCTAACACCTGGTATTAAACCTTCATTTGCCATTTTTCTAAAACAGATACGACAAATTCCAAAATCTCTAAGTACTGAGTGTGGACGGCCACAAATCTGACAACGTGTATAAGCACGTACTTTAAATTTTGGAGTTCTCGCAGCTTTAGCTATCATAGATTTCTTAGCCATTAGTTGCTCCCTTTAGTAAAAGGCATGCCCATTTTCTCTAACAGAGTAAATGCTGCCTTATCTGAATCTGCAGATGTTACGATGGTAATATTCATCCCATGAATCTGCATAATCGAATCATAGCTTATTTCAGGGAAAATAAGTTGCTCTTGAAGACCAAAGTTATAGTTACCACGACCATCAAATCCATTTCTTGGAACACCACGGAAATCTTTCACACGTGGAAGTGCAATAGATACAAGACGATCAAAGAAATTATACATATTTTCACCACGAAGTGTTACACGAACACCTACTGGCATACCTTCACGAACTTTAAAACCTGCAACAGATTTTTTAGCTATTACAGTAGAAGCCTTTTGACCTGCTATTGTTGTGATAGTATCTTCAATATTTTTAATAAGTTTATTATCTTTCATAGCAAAACCAGCACCTACAGAGATAACAATTTTATCTAATGCAGGAGTTTGCATTACATTCTTAATACCAAGCTCTGCTTGAATCTCTGGTTTAAGTGCTAAATACTTTTCTTTTAAACGAGCCATCTAATTATGCCTCCACTTTACGTACGTTTGAAACATCGATTGGCATCTCTTTTTTAATATGCCCACCTTTTGTGTTCTCTTCAGTTGGCTTAATAGCTTTTTTGGCTATTTTACAACCCTCAACAATTACTTTGTTTTTCTTAGGAAAAACCGCAAGTACAACTGCTTTTGTACCTTTGTCATCTCCAGCAATGATTTCTACCATATCGCCTTTTTTGAAACGAAACTTTGCCATTACACAACCTCCGGAGCAAGAGATACAATTTTCATAAATCCTGCGTAACGTACTTCACGACCAATTGGACCAAAGATACGAGTACCAATAGGCTCTCTCTTGTCATCAAGTATAACTGCTGCATTGTCATCAAAACGGATCAATGAACCATTTTCACGCTGAATCTCTTTATGAGTTCTCACCACAACAGCTTTTACAACTTTACCTTTTTTCACTTTAGCAGTTGGAATCGCTTTTTTTACAGAAGCAACAATAACATCACCTACTGAAGCATAACGACGTTTAGAACCACCAAGTACCTTAATACACATAATCTCTTTCGCACCTGTATTATCAGCTACATTTAAACGAGTAAAACCTTGAATCATACTACGCTCCCTTTACAACTGATTTAAGTCTAAAAGATTTAGTCTTTGAAAGTGGACGACACTCAATTGCAACAATCTCGTCTCCAACTTTTACTTCATTACGCTCATCATGCACTAGGTACTTTTTGAAACGCTTTACAACTTTATGATAACGAGGATGCATTACACGACGTTCAACAAGTATAGTTACTGTTTTATCGCCTGCAATTTTAATTACGTTACCTTGAATTTCACGCTTATTTGCCATCGCTCGCCCCTACTTTGCTACTGCAGCAAGTGCAGTATTAATTCTTGCAATATCTTTTTTAGCAACACGAAGTTCACTAGTATTTTGTAATTGCATCATCTTCTGTTTAATTTTTAAAGTAAACAGTTCTGTCTTTTTTTCTTTGAGCATTGCTTGAAGCTCAGCTACATTTTTATCTGCTAAATCAGAATATTTCATTGTTCATCTCCGCAGTAACAATTTTACATTTGAATGGTAGTTTATGCATAGCAAGAGTTAATGCTTCACGAGCAAGTTCTTCTGGCACACCACCCATTTCAAAGATTATACGACCTGGTTTAATATTCATTACCCACTGATCAACTGCACCTTTACCTTTACCCATACGAGTTTCAAGAGGCTTCGCAGTTAATGGCTTCGCAGGAAATACTCTAATCCAAATCTTTCCTTGTCTTTTAATGTGACGAGTTGCAGAAATACGAGCCGACTCAATTTGACGTGAGTTAATACGACCAGCTTCTACCGCTTTAAATGCGATGTCACCAAAAGATAATTTATAACCAGAACGAGCATAACCACGGTTACGACCTTTCATTACTTTACGATATTTTGTTCTTTTTGGCATTAACATGATTATTCAGCCTTTTCACTATTTTCACGTCTAGCTGGTTTTCTACCACGACGCTCTTTTTTCTCTTCTTTTGCTTCTGCAGGAATACCTTTTGTGAGTACTTCCCCTTTAAAAATCCATACTTTTACACCGATAATCCCGTATGTAGTATGTGCTTCAGCGAAACCATAATCAATTTTTGCACGAAGTGTATGAAGAGGAACACGCCCCTCTAGGTACCATTCAGTACGTGCCATTTCAGCACCACCTAAACGACCTGCAACTGCAACTTTGATACCCTTAGCACCTGAACGCTGTGCACCTTGCATAACCTTTTTCATAGCTCTTCTAAATGCAACACGACGCTCTAGTTGCGTAGCAACATTTTCAGCAACAAGTTGTGCTGAAATTTGTGCTTTTTTCTCTTCTTTTATGTTGATAGAGAGTGGTTTACCCACAAGTTTTTGAACAGCAGTTTTTAGTTTCTCTATATCTGCACCTTTTTTCCCGATGATAATACCAGGACGAGCTGCAACAATAGTTACACGAAGACGCTTCACTGTTCTTTCAATGATGATGTTAGAAACACCAGCATAATAGAGCTCTTTTTTCAAATATGTTCTTATCTTGTGATCTTCACCTAAAGCAGCAGGAGCTGATTTAAAGTTAGGAAACCATCTTGATTCCCAATTACGGTTGATTCCAAGACGCAAACCAATTGGATTAACTTTTTGACCCATACTATTTACCCTCTACTTCTACTAAGATATGTGCTGTTGGTTTACGAATACCAGATGCCATACCACGAGCACGTGGACGGAAACGCTTCAGTACTGGACCATTGTCAACACGGCATGATGTTATTACACAATCTTCAGCCTCATTACCACTGTTAGCAACCGCAGATGCAATTACCTTAGCAATAATTTTCGCTGCCTTATTTGGAGTGAACTCTAAAGCGGCCATAGCCTCTTCAGCATTCATACCTTGCACTTCACGTGCAATAAGACGAGATTTTATAGGTGATACACGGATAAATTTTAGTAATGCTCTAGCCATGACTACCCCTTCTTCTGAACAGAGCCCTTATGGCCCTTAAATGTACGAGTTGGTGCAAATTCACCAAGCTTATAACCAATATGATTCTCTGTAACATACACAGGAACGAACTGGCGACCATTGTGAACATTTATTGTCAAACCAACCATTTCAGGAAGAACCATAGATCTTCTTGACCAAGTTTTAATAGGTTTTTTCTTAGCTTCAGCTCTCATAGCCTCCACTTTTTTCATTAAATGATCATCTACGAATGGACCTTTTTTTACTGAACGAGCCATTATTAACCTACCCTTTTAGCATTTGGTTTACGGCGAGTAATAATTAACTTATCACTAGCTTTTTTACGACGAGTTTTAGCACCCTTCGTTGGTTTACCCCAAGGAGTAACTGGATGACGACCTGAGTTCGTTTTCCCTTCACCACCACCATGCGGGTGATCAATCGGGTTCATTGCAGAACCACGAGTCTGTGGACGAATACCAAGGTGACGTTGGCGACCAGCTTTTGCAATAACAATATTAGCAAACTCTTCATTTCCAACAGTCCCAACTGTAGCTAAACACTCACCAAGTACTAAACGCATCTCTGATGAAGGCATACGCAATGACACATATTTTCCATCACGACCCATAATTTGAGCAGAAGTTCCAGCTGAACGAACTAACTGTCCGCCTTTACCAACTTTTAGCTCAATATTATGCACAAGTGTACCAACAGGAATATTTTGCAGTTTCATCGCATTACCAGGTTTTACATCTAAACCAGACTCTGCTGATTCTACTGTATCTCCAACACTTAAACCTTTTGGTTGTAAAATGTATCTTTTTTCACCATCAGCATATGTAATTAAGGCAATACGACAATTGCGGTACGGATCATACTCAATTGCAGATACTCTACCAGGAACACCAAATTTATTACGTTTAAAATCAATTATACGGTAAAGCTTTTTCGCACCAGCTTGTCTATGACGAGAAGTGATACGACCATTATTATTACGACCAGCAGTTGTCGGAAGTTTCACCAACAATGAACGAACGCTTGCTTTAGCAGTGATATCTGAACTATCTACATTCGTATAAAAACGACGAGATGGAGTTATCGGTCTATAAGTTTTAATTGCCATCTTATACCGCCAAACTTTCTATTTGTGCACCTTCAGGTAATGTAACATAAAACTTTTTAAAGTCATTTTGTTTACCCTGTACACCACGGAAACGCTTTACTTTTCCGCTTTGATTTAGAGAGTTGATTTTTGTTGGAATAATTCCAAAATACTCTCTAAACACCTCTTTAAGACCTGTTTTACTCATACGTGGTGATGTTTGTACAACAATAACACCAGCTTCTTGTAAACCTAACGTCTTTTCTGTATATAAAATAGATTTAATATCTGTAATATCAGCCATTACTTAGCCTCACTTGTTAAAGTTTCCCATACAGCTTTTTCTATCACAATTGAGCGATAGTTTGCAGCTAAGTATGCATTTAACTCATTAGATTCAATAACATATGTTTGATGTAAATTCTCAAACGCTAAAAATGTCTTTTCATCTAATAAAGATTTCACAAAAAGTGTATCTCTTTGACCTAAAGCTTTAAATATTGCTGCTGCATCTTTCGTTTTACCAGACTCAACAGAGATAGTCTCAACGATAAAAAGAGTACCATTTTGTGCGTGCTCATTTAAAGCAAAGTTCAAAGCAAGTTTTTTCTGCTTTTTATTTACTTTTAAATCGTAGTTACGGTTATTTTGAGAACCAAAAGCCTTACCACCACCTACGAATAGAGGAGAACGTCTTGAACCTGCACGAGCACGACCGCCACCTTTTTGAGCCCATGGTTTTTTACCACCACCACGTACTTCACTTCTACCTTTCGTTGTTGCTGTATTTGCACGTTGTGCAGCTTGAGCAGACTTTACATAAAGGTAAAGGTTATGAGGGTTAATTCCAGAGAATGACTCTGGTAATGCTAACTCAGATGCTTTTTCCATTTTTTCATTTAAAACGATTGCGCTCATTATTTAGCTACCTTTACACGACCTAGAGCACCGTTAGCACCTGAAACTGAACCTAAAACCGCAATAATTTTGTTTTCAGCATCGAAAGAAACGATCTCATTTTTTACACTATTTTGTGTATTTCCGTATTGTCCAGGCATTTTCTTACCTTTCATTACACGACCTGGCCATTCAGCATTACCGATAGAACCTGTTCTACGACCAAATCTGTGACCGTGAGATGCAGGACCACCACCGAAATTCCAACGCTTCATACCACCTGAAAAACCACGACCTTTTGTGTTGAAAGTAGTTTTTAACCTATTAGCTTCTGCTAATGGAGCTAAATCTAAATCACCCGCTTCAGTGTTTGCTACTTCTAATGTAACAAAACGGTTAAATTCAGATGGAAGGTTGTATTTCTTCTGTTGACCTTCTATTGCTTTATTCATTTTTTTACCGCTGTTGTAAGCGACAATTGCACTTACTGTGCCATCTTCTTTTGCATTTACTTCACATACTTTCGCATCTAAAACTCTTAAAAGAGTAACTGGTTTAGATGGAACTGTGATAGTACGGCTCATACCGATTTTTTCAACAATATATTCCACGACTACTCCTATTTGTCCATAGAGCGAACTTCAACGTCCACTTCCGGTGCAAGATCTAGTTTCATTAATGAATCCACTGTTTCCGGTGTTGCAGAAACGATGTCGATCATTCTTGCGTGCATACGAATTTCAAACTGCTCACGAGATTTTTTGTTCACGTGAACTGATTTCAATACTGTATATTTACGAATTTTTGTTGGCAAAGGTATTGGACCACGAATTACGGCACCTGTACGCTTTACAGCCTCTACGATTGACGCTACTGATCTATCTAACACACGATGATCGTAAGCTTTCAATTTTAAACGAATTTTTTCCATGTTTTTCCTTCTAAAGAACTCGTTGGATCTTAGCCCAACTATTTTAAGGGAGCGAAATTATACTCAAAGCGTCATAAATATTCAAGGATTTATGCAGTAAAAATTGATTTTTTCTTTAATTTATTTCCTTTTAATAAGGAAATGATACAATTAGTTATGGAAATATTACTCGAAGAATTTTACAAAACTGACTTACATGGAGAAAAATATATACAAAGAAAAGTATTTATAGATGAAAAATCATACCAAATTACAGGCATTAGTAAAAGTGGAAAAAGTCGATTAGTAAAAAACTATCTTCTCTCGTTAAAAAAAAAGAGCTACTTATATATTAACTGTAAAGACATACGCATTAATGTTAAAGCTCTTAATGAGACACTTGCTTCCTTTTGCAATCTAAATAAAATTGATACGCTTGTTTTAGATAACTATGACCCAGCAATCAAATTTGTCAATGTATCGCAGTTGATTATTACTAGCGAGATCCCCTTTGATATTGAGACTTTAGAACATTTAGTACTCTATCCACTTGATTACGAAGAGTTTTTGGCATATGAACATAAATATGACTCTAGTGCATTAAACCATTTTTTTCAACTTGGTGGACTTCCACCTATGCATACCATATCACCAGATGAAAGAGCTGTTTACCTACAAAATATTTTAAAATCTACACTTAGCAGTATTGAATTTGACATACTCTGTTTATGTGCAAAATTTATGTCACAAAAACTCTCTGCTTATACATTATATGAAAGATTAAAAACTACACGGAAAATTTCAAAAGACAAACTCTATGCTTCTTTTAATCTCTTAAAAAAGAAAAATTATATACACCAACTAGCAAAATATAGTCATACTCGTGCAACCAAAAAAATATATCTTTGCGACACCTCTTTAAAAAGTGCTTTAAGTCTAGAAAAAAACTTTGCTAAACTCTTTGAAAACATGGTTTATCTTGAACTTTTAAAATCTGCAACAGAGTGCTACTATGAAGAGGGAATAGATTTTTATATACCTCAAAACGATGCAATAATATTATGCAAACCTTTCATAGATGAAAGGCGTTTATTTAAAAAACTAGAAAGTATCGAGGCCTTTATATTTCGCTATGGTATAAGAAAAATTACTGTAATTACAATGAATAAAGAGGGAACTATTTCTCATCCACTCTCAAGTGTTGATATAATTCCCTTTGATATTTGGGCTTTAGGAGATTAGTATGAGTATTTTATGTGGCATTGATGAAGCTGGACGTGGACCTTTAGCAGGTGACCTAGTAATGGCTGGATGTATATTACAAGAAGATATAGAAGGGTTAAATGATTCAAAAAAGCTCACAGCTAAAAAGCGTGAGGCTCTCTACGAATTAATTATTAAAAATGCAAAATATTCAATTGTAAAATTTTCTGCAAAAGAGATAGATGATGAGGGAATATCTCGCTGTTTACAAAAAGGAGTCAAACAGATTATGCAAAATCTCAAAGCCGATAGATATATATTTGATGGTAATCAAAACTATGGCATAAAAAACCTCATCACAATGGTAAAGGCTGATGAAAAAGTTCTAGAAGTGAGTGCTGCTTCAATTCTTGCAAAAGTAACCCATGACAGAGATATTTTACTACAGGCAAAAAAATATCCCCAATACCAATTTGAGAAACACAAAGGTTATGGGACAAAGCTCCATATAGAGATGATTAAAAAATATGGCTATTGTGCAATTCACAGAAAGAGTTATAAGGTTAAAGCCCTTCTGCCTACTTAACACGGAACTTTAAACGGTCTCTATTTATTCCCCTTGCACATTCATAGCAAGCTGTGCCATTTTTTGCATATACTTTGCAACATCCTCTCTGTTTTCAAGTGTTTTTTTCAACTCATTTATAAAATACTCTTTTGTTCTTTCATCTGCAATATTAAAAGTATAGAGTACCCATTCAATGTTCAGTGCAATTTTTTCACCGTTTTTTTCTACACTAAATGTTTTATAAAGATTTACATCAGTATCTCCAAGGAGTAACAATACATCTTTGTAAAAATCGTTTACATGGAAAGTGATTAATGAAGAAAGCTCTTCTTTTGTGATTTTCACATCACTCTCATCAAAACCTTCCCTGCCGAGAATTAAAGCATCCCCGAAAAGAAGTTGTTCTCCTATAAAGTAGGGAGTTTTTTTCTCACCCAAAGCATTTGCATCTGTATAGATTACATGTTCTTTTAGGCTTGCTAATTCATCTATTAAAATAGAGTTAAAAAAGGTATAGAGACTATTTGCTGCCATGATAATATCAAGCTCTTCTACTACTTGTGTTTTGCCATCAATTCGCAATGCTTTCATGCAAAAGTATCCAGCAAAATTACATTGACAAAGGTGCCGGCTTCTAAAAATTTATCATCTTCACCAGCTATCATTAAAGCGCTCTCATCAAGCAGATTTGTCAAAATTGCAGAACTTCCTACTTTTTTTCCGTAAAAATTGACAAAATATTCGCCATCCTCCACGACAACATTACATGCAGTAAATTCTGTAAAAGGGCTTCTTTTTTTAAAATCTTCTTGCAGTTTTGCCGCAACCGTTTTATAAGGAGTTTTTTTCCCAAGCATTTTAGCAATGAGTGGTAAAACATATAAAATTGCTGTCACTGTTGAAGAGTAAGCAAACCCTGGAAGTGCCACAATAAATTTATCTCCACGCTGTGCCACAAGAATATGACGCCCTGGTTTAATGCCCACCCCTTTATAAACTATCTCTGCACCCAAACGAGGAATAATCTCTTTTACAAAATCATAATCACCAACACTTACCCCGCCAGTACTTACCAAGATATCTGCACTCTCAAGTGCATTCTCAAATGTTTTCATAATGGCATCTCTCTCATCAGGAGCAGTGCCAAGTTGCACAACTTCTGCTCCTGATTGCTCAAAAAGTGCTGCAAGCGTATAGTTATTTGAACTTCTTATTTGCGCAGGATTCTCTGCATTTTCACCTAAATCAAGAATCTCATTTCCTGTTGCAATAACAGCTACACGAGGACGCAGTGCTACTTTTACCATAACTTGATTGAGCCCTGCCATTACGCCAATTTGTGCAAAACCGATTTTTGTACCTTTTTTAATCAATACCTCACCAGCACTATAGCCCTCCCCAACGGGACGTACGGCATTACCTTTTTCTACCAATTCATTGATGAGAATTTTACCGTCCTTATAAGTAACATTTTCTATCTGAATGAGCGTATCACTCCCCTTGGGCATCATAGAACCTGTAAAAGTCTTGATAGATTCACCCGCAGCTAATACTCGTGTTTCATCATGCCCTGCTGGATTATCGCCAAGCACTACAAGTTCACCTTTTTGTAAATCTTCATAACGCACAGCATACCCGTCCATTGAAGCTGTAGGAAATTGAGGATCATTAAATTCTGCCACAATATCCTCTGCCAAAACACGCCCAAGAGAATCACTCAAAGGAACTCTCTCATAACGATGACTATTTACATGTAAACCTGCAAGTATATTTTGACTTTCCGCAAAAGAGATAAAGTCTGTTCCAGTTATACTCATTGTTTTTCTCCTAAAATTCCACTTCCATTTATTGCCGTTGAACGCTCTTTTGCATAAACTCTTTTACCATCTTTTAAATCATATTTCCATATAGGAGCAGATGCTTTGAAATCTTCTACAAATGCATCAATAAACTCCAAAGCAACCCGTCTTTTTGGTGAAAAAACAGCTGCAATATAAGAAGATGCATGGAGCATCACATCACCACGAGAGTGTGCCATTTTTATCACAGCACCCCTCTCTTTTGCTTTTTGCTGCCATAACGCAAACCATGACTGTAAAATCGGTTCATATATATCAAAACTCAGTCCATCTATGCCATCTTCACTCCGTACTGTTCCCACAAAAGAAATAAAAGCACCATAGTTACTTGTTGCCTCTTCTTCATGCCACTCTTTTAAAATTTTAGGCACATCAAGTGAGCCATCTTGTAAATATAGCAAGACTTAACCTCCACACACAGGAGGGAGTAAAGAGACTTTATCGCCATCTTTAAGTTCATACTCCAAAGAGGTAACAATAGTATCATTTACTGCTACTGCACAAGTTGCAAGCCACTCTTTTAGCGCTTCATCTTTTTGCAAAATAGTTGCTAATTCATTAAGGTTTGTTATTTCTAACGCTAATGCATCCTTTTGTATCGGTCCTAAAAATTCTACTCTTACCAAAACAATATCCTCACATTTTTATAACTCATTATACCTAAGATAAGCTAAGTGCTGTATAATTGCATATGATTTTTGGAAAAATAGAGTATCTCAACCTTTTACCTTTTCATGTTTTTATGAAACGCTTTACAAAGTCTTCACAGCAACAATTCAGCATGGAATACAAAAAAAATGTTCCTGCAAAGATTAATGAATCTTTTCTTAAAAGACGCGTAGATGCCGCATTTATCTCAAGTATCAAAGCAAAAAACAGCTCTCATGTAAATCTTGGTATCATTGCAAAAAAAGAGGTCAAAAGTGTTATAGTTATTCCTGCAGCAATAGCTAAAAAAGATGTAGCATCTGCTTCATCTAATCTCTTGGCAAATCTTTTACATGTAAAGGGTGAGGTGCTTATAGGGGACAAGGCGCTTCGCTATGCATTGCAAAATGATGATTATCTAGATTTGGCACAGCTGTGGTATAAAAAATACAAACTCCCTTTTGTATTTGCACTGTTATGCTATCACAAGGAAAAAAAACGCTACAAACAGATAGAAAAAAGTTTCTTAAAAAAAGAGGTAAAAATTCCGCACTATCTCCTCCACAAAGCTGCAAAAAATGCAAATATTTCTCCAAATGATATACAACAATATCTACAACTCATATCATACAGACTTGATTATAAAGCCAAAAGAGGCCTTAAAAAATTCTACTCTGAGGCAAAAAAGTTATAACAATTACATTTTTCCACCCAAATAATCTGCCACATGTATATGCCATTAAGAGTTCTTCTTAGGTGCTCCATGGTTTTGTAAGTAGCGTTCCTGTTTTTATCGTTTGTATTAAATTTTCTTATGGCTTTATATTAGCCTAATAACTCTTTTTGAAATGATAAGTTATCGGACATAAAATTAAAACTCATTCTTATTGTATTTTATTTAAAAAAAGCACACTGTTACCTTTGGAATTAAAATATATTCCCATAGAGTTCTTACGAGAAACAAAAACACCACGACCATTAAATTTTTTAGCATTTCTAAAGATCGTACTTAAGGTGTTCGTATCAAACCCACTCCCTTCATCGGTAATTCGTGTAACCATATAGCTAGAAGAGCGATTGATTATTTTATAAATTTGTACAGTAATCTTTTTGTCACACTCTTTTTCAAGTGCAAGCATTTCTTCAATATATGTATCATCTTCAATCATCCGATGTTTTTTATCTGAATCAATATTCAAATTACCATGTTCATATGCATTCATCAAAAGTTCATTAAAAGCAAGATCACTCCATCTGTTTTGACAAATATTTTCATACCACTCTCTTGCTTCATCTATGGCAGCTAGTCTTGTATCAAAAATCTTTTCATACACTAATGTTTTTTGATTAAGTTCCAATCTATTGATAAATATAAAAGTAAGATCATCCTCTTGTTGCGCTATTTTACCTAAAATATACTCTCTCATCTCTTCTCTTGTAAAGGAGTCTAAAAAATCCTTTTTTATAAAATCATTATAGGTCTTTGCATCTTTGGTGCTGTTCTCAACGATACCATCACTGTAAAAAAGAAATTTATGCACATCCTTTACAGAGACTCTATCAACATGGTATGTTTTACTCCATTTACTCATAGGAGGATTATTTGCTTTTATTTTTAAAATATTGTGATTACTCTCTTCAAGTAAAAAAGGAGGCATAGAAAACTTTGCATACTCTAATTGTAAAAAGTAACTATCAAACAAAATATAATCAATAGATAAGCTCTCTTCATCAAGCAAAATAGGCTTTATAAAATCCATAGACTCTTTTATAAGGATATCAAGACTAAAACTCTCATGCTCTTTCATTTTATCTATGATGTGGTTTATAAAAGCAGTCATAGTCATAGCTGTCAAAGATGCGCTAAGCCCTTTACCCATACCATCAACAAGGAGATAAAAAGTTCTATTTTCATCAATTACTCTTGCTGTATAAGCATCTCCACTCAGTGTATCAAGAGGCTTATAAAAAAAATCAACCAAAGAGATATCTTTTGATTCTATCATCTTATAATAGAAATCATTCCTTAAAATATTTAACTCTTTTTCAAAAGCAAGCCTCTCTTGATATAAAGAATATGCACTTTTCTTCTCTTTTTTCATAGCCAAGAACTACACTTTAAACTTACTAAGCTCATTTTTCATACTATCTGCATCTTTTGAGAGTGTTAATACGACTGTTTCTATAGTAGTACGTAATCCATTGTTTTTCCTAGAAACAACTACAATCTCATCCATAGTTGTAACTAACTCTTTTGTTTTTGTTGCTATATATATACTTTGATGCATAACATCTGCTGAACTCTCTTTTGTTAGACGCAGATTCTCTTTTGTGCTGTTTGAAGCTTCTATTAACTCTTGTGCAGATGCAGAGATATGATCCATACTTTCTGATGTACTTTGTGTCTCCTCAGCAATTTCAACGACATTTTGCGTAATAAGATTCACATTTACACTAATTTCACCTAAAGATTTTTGTGTTCTCTCTGCTAGTTTTCTTACCTCATCAGCAACAACAGCAAATCCTCGTCCATGTTCTCCTGCTCGAGCAGCCTCTATAGCCGCATTAAGTGCAAGCAGATTTGTCTGATCTGCAATATCTGAAATAATTGCCAAAACATCTTTAATATTTTTTGCCTGCTCTGTCAGTTCACCAACTTTTTGCACTAACCCTTGTTGCTGTTCACTACCCTCTTCTATAGAATGCACCACATGACTGAGTTTCTCTATAAATTCCTCTAAAAATTTGGAAGTTGTCTGCAGATCTTCTGTCACAGTAACGGTAGCCTCTTCAACACGATCTAATTTATTTTCTATATCTACAGCTAGCTCATTGACAACATTAATTTTATTCTCCTCAATCTCACTATTTGCTTTAAGGGCAATGACAACATTATGCAGTCTTTCTGATTCACTTTGTGTTCTATTTGAAACATCTGTTACATTAAATAGCGTCTTTTTAAAAGCATTGACCATTGCATGTAAAGCTTTGGAGATTTGAGAAATTTCACTATCTCCTTTCACTATCACATCGCATGTGAGATCAAGGTCATTGGAGACACATTTAATTTTTTTTAAAGAGCTCTGCACGCTTTTGTTTACACCTCTACTGATTGTCAGAATAATGATGAAAATCATAACTGCAAAGAGAGTATAGCCTACTAAAGCAATAGCTGTATCTGTTTTATACTTTGATTCTACTTTTGCCAAGATCTCATCATTATTTTTTGCAAGTTTATCATCTATCTGTTTTAAAAGATTTATCTTCTTTGTAATTGTTTGAAACCAGACAACGCTATCTACTCCAAAATTACCTTCATTTACTTTCTCCTGTGCAGTTTGTCTCATTTTATTTACTGCTTCTACAACAGGGGATTGTATCGTAGTTTTATACAGCTGTTTTGCCTTGTTAGTTGCCATTGTCAAAAATGCATCTATATATGCATCTTGTTGTGCAACAAGAGTAATAAACTTGGCATACATTCCTGGCATAAATTTATCTGCTGCAAAAGTAGCACTAAGTACTGCTCGTTCTATTCCTGCTCTCTCCTTTGATTTTAAAAAGTTCGTATATGCATCAAGTGCTTTTATCAACTCCGGAGTAGCTGCAAATTTTGCACTTAAGCCGATAATGTTTAAGATCTTTGTATTTAAGCTTGTATAAAAAGCAACTTCCTCTTTTACACTTATACTCAAACTATCTACTCGACTTCTTACGCTCTTAACCTTGCCTAAAAATGCTTGCAGTTTTTGAATCTCTTCTTGTAGTTCCTGAGAAAACTCATGGAAATCAAGTGTTGCAAGGTACTCTTGAAGCTCCTTGTTTCTTTTATCTGTAAGGACTCTTTGCTTTGGTAAAATATCTGCAAATTTTTTCCCTTTAGAGCCTAAAAAACCAGCACTTGCACCTCGCTCCTTTTGTGTTTCATGAATTAAAAGGCTTAGTTTTTGAGACATTGTATTTAAAACTTTTGACTGTTGCACTATACTATCTTCTTGAAGAGCCTTATTGATAGTCAATGCAATAATAACCAATGCAAAAGAGACAATAATCACCGTAATAAGGTTCAATTTGCTTTTAATAGTCATATCTTACGCCTTTTTCACCTGAAAGAGTGAAACAAGATTCAAATCTTCAAAGAGTTCCATAAGCTGTTCATCACCAACAGTAATTGATAAATCAATATTGTCTTTTAAAACAATTTTATTCAAATACCCAATCACAGATGATATAATGGAGATAGAATCTACTATATGTAAAAGAATACTTTTTTGCGTTTTTATCATTTCATCAATTGTTGCTTTTATCTCTTGATAATC
>DQUE01000170.1 GCA_015662405.1 Sulfurimonas autotrophica
AAAAGCCTGATACCTATGTTTTAGCTACAAACAGAACAGAGAGTGTTCGTGACTTTGTGACTATGGCATTTCAAGCAATAGATGTAGAGTTAGAGTGGCGAGGGAGCGAAGAAGAGGAAACTGCTCTTGATAGCGCAACAGGTAAAGTAGTAGTAAAAGTAAATCCTAAATTTTACAGACCAG
The DNA here is from genome assembly GCA_015662405.1 of Sulfurimonas autotrophica. Taxonomy (GTDB): domain Bacteria; phylum Campylobacterota; class Campylobacteria; order Campylobacterales; family Sulfurimonadaceae; genus Sulfurimonas; species Sulfurimonas autotrophica_A. The sequence goes on from DQUE01000170.1 coordinate 184, forward strand.
CAGAGGTTGATCTGCTCATAGGTGATCCTACTAAAGCAAAAGAGGAGTTAGGATGGGAGCCAAAGTGTACCCTTGAGGAGCTTTGTAACATGATGGTACAAGCAGATCTAAGAAGAAATGAGATAGGTTTTAGTTTTTAAGCTATGAAAAAAGTTTTAATCACTGGCATAGATAGTTTTACAGGCAAACATCTCTCTTCTTACCTCAAAAAGAGAGGGTATGATGTTTATGGAACATCACTTTTTGATAAAGCAGACAAGGTATATAGTTGCGATATCACCAAAAAGAGCGATATACACAATGTACTAAAAATCGTCAAACCCGACTATCTCATACACCTATCTGGAATATCATATGCAGCACACAAAAACTATGAAGAGTTCTATAGAGTAAATACAATAGGGGCTATTAATCTGCTTGAGGCATTTGTAGAACTTAAACGAAAACCAAAAAAAATAGTACTTGCAAGTAGTGCTACTGTGTATGGCAACCAAGAGTGTGAAGTGCTCGATGAGTCGCTCTGTCCTAAACCAGCAAATCATTATGGTGCTAGTAAATATGCCTTAGAGTCTTTAGCAAAAAACTACTTCACAAAACTTCCCATTATTATTACACGCCCCTTTAACTATACCGGCATAGGGCAGACAGAGAATTTTTTAATTCCTAAAATTGTATCTCATTTTCAAAAGAGAAAAGCGCATATAGAGCTTGGAAACCTTGATGTAAGCCGTGAATTTAATGATGTTGCTTTTGTCTGTGAGGTCTATGAAAAGCTGCTACTGTGTAAAGCAGAGGCAGAGGTGGTAAATATAGCCTCAAATAGAGGTATAAAACTTTTAGATATAATAGCAATGATGAATGCAATTGCTGGTTATGAAATAGCAGTTACAGTCAATCCTGCCTATGTAAGAGCAGATGAGATTAAGAGGCTAACTGGTTCAAACAAAAAGCTATTTGATTTGATTGGAGCAGTAGAGCAAAAAACACTACAAGAGACACTAAAGGAGATGTTTGAAGCCTACAGTGATAATTGACTCCATTTCACTCCTCTCGCCATTGACAGGAATTGGCAGATATACTTACAATATTGCAGCAAACATGCAAAAAAATGGCGAGCATACTCTCTACTTTTTTTATGGATATGCATCTACAGAGCTTATAGAGCCCAAAAAAAGATCAAAAGCACGCTATCTAAAAGCACTCGTTAGCAGAAGTGATACTATAAAAAAACTATTGAGAAAAGCTATATTTGCCACTAGAAGATTTTCTACAAAAAAATTTGACATCTATTGGGAGCCAAATTTTATTCCTCTTGAAAATATCAAAGCAAAAAGAGTTGTAACGACAGTACATGATTTTTCATTTATTCTCCATAGAGATTTTCATCCAAAAGGACGCATAGAGTACTTTGAAAAGAATTTTTCCCAAAACATCTACAGAAGCGATTATATTATCACAGGTTCAGAGTTCACAAAAAGGGAGATTCTCCAGAGGCTAGATTTTCCTAAAGAGAGAGTTGAGGTGATCTATCATGGCGTCGATCATGATACTTTTTATCCTCGTAATGATGCAATAGTTCCCTTTTTACTCCCTCAAAAGTTTATACTCTTTGTAGGGAGCATAGAGCCAAGAAAGAATCTTTTAGGGCTTTTAGAGGCATATAATATTTTGGCACCAGATATAAAAGAGAGATATAAACTTGTCCTAGTAGGCTTTAAAGGCTGGGAGAATCAAGAAGTGATGCGACTTATTCAAAAAAATAAGCAAAATATCTACTATCTTGGATATGTTACAGATGAGGAGTTAGCAAAAGTTTACAACCTTGCTAGCCTCTTTGTTTTTGCATCATTTTATGAGGGTTTTGGACTACCTGTATTGGAGGCGATGGCTTGTGGCACTCCAGTTGTCTGTTCAAACAGCTCATCTCTTCCAGAGGTTGGTGCAGATGCAGCACGCTATTTTGATCCAAAGAATATACAAGATATAGCACAGACAATAGCTTCTGTATTGGCAGATGAGGCTTTACAAGATGCCATGGTGCAAAAAGGATTGCAAAGAGCAAAAGCGTTTACTTGGGAGTGCTCGGCAAAAAAGCATCAAGAAGTTTTTCAAAAGGTTTTAACATTAAAGTAGCAGTAGTGCATGACTGGCTCGTAACAGATGCCGGAGCAGAAAAGGTTTTACGAGCCATTCTTGATATCTATCCAGATGCTGATGTTTTTAGTTTGGTTGACTTTTTAAGTGAAAAAGAGAGAAAAAGTGTCTTAAAAGAAAGATATGCGAAAACCTCTTTTGTGCAAAAGCTTCCATTTGCAAAAAAACATTTTAGAAACTACTTCTTTCTCTTTCCAACTGCGATAGAGAGCTTTGATCTATCGGCATATGATCTTCTTATTAGTAGCTCTTGGGCTGTTGCAAAAGGGCTGAAGAGGGGTCATAATCAGATACACATCTCCTACTGCTATACGCCGATTCGATATGCGTGGGATCTCTATCATGAATACACAGATAGACTAAAACAACCAAAAAAGAGTTTCGTGCAACTTACACTCAAATATATCCGCAAATGGGATATCCAGACACTCCATCGTGTAGATCACTTTATAGCAGATTCAAAATTTGTACAACAACGCATAGAGAGAATTTATAAAAGAGCATCAACCGTAATCTACCCACCTGTAGATATCAAAAGCTTTACACTCCATGAGAAAAAGGAGGAGTACTACCTTACAGCCTCAAGGCTTGTTGGCTATAAAAAGACACAACTTATTGTCGAGGCATTCAATGCGATGCCGGAAAAAAAGCTCATAGTAATAGGCGATGGGGAAGAGTATGAAAATATCAAAAAAGTGGCAAAAGCTAATGTACTCCTCTTAGGTTATCAAGAAAAGAGTATTATGATTTGCTACATGCAAAAAGCAAAGGCGTTTGTTTATGCAGCGATTGAAGATTTTGGTATAGTGCCAATTGAGGCTATGGCATGTGGTACACCTGTCATTGCGCTCAATGATGGAGGAACTGCAGAGACAGTAGTAGATGGCTTTAGTGGCATACTCTTTCAAAAACAAACAACAAAAGATATTATTGATGCTGTCAAACGATTTGAAAAGAGTAGCTTTCAAGCAGCAGAAATTGCACGGAGTGTTTGCTCTTTTTCGTATGAGAGATTTCAAAAAGAGATGCAGCTCTTTATAAACAAGGCAGTAGAGAGAAAATGAGAAAATCTTTTATAGCTATTATACTTATATTGCTAGATACACTTACATTGGGTATCATATTTTCTACACTTCCTGCAAACATTGAAGCAGTGCTTATCACCCTACTCCTCTTGTACTCTGAAAAAATATATACACTCCATTATGATTTTTGGCAAGAGATGAAAAAAATACTCAAAGCACTGCTCCTCTCTTATCTTATTATTCTCTCTTTTTTAGTATTTTCAGATAAATTGGTGCAAAACCAAGCATACTCTATAGCTCTCTATTTTTTACTGCTATCAGTTGTTTTACCCATACAAAAGAGAATCGCAAAAAGACTCCTCTACGCTATTTCACTCTTTAAAACAGATGTCCTACTCCTTGGTAAAAAAGAGGAGATAGATATTTTTAAAAGAGAGCTCAAAGAGAATTGGTATTTGGGTTTACAACCAAATAAGCAGCACTATAGTACTGTTATCATTGCTTCAAAGGGAATGAAACTCAAAGATATTGACAAGCTTATCTCGCAATATTTAACAACAAACACCACGCTCCATGTGGTTCCTTATCTAAGAGATATTAACTTTTCAAATGCAACTATAATAGAGTACTCCAACATACGATACAATACAATCCAGATAGAAAACAGACTCCTTATGAAGCGAAATATTTTTATAAAAAACTTTTTTGATTACCTATTTGGTATTTTATTGCTACCAATTTTTCTTCTTCTGCATCTTGTGTTATCACTCCTCATCCGACTCGATTCCAAAGGAGATATCCTCTTTCGGCAACAACGACTTGCAAAAGATGGGAAAATTTTTGTATGTTATAAATATAGAACAATGTATGAAGATTCAGAGATACTTTTACAAAACTATCTCAAAGAGCATAGTGAAGAGATTGACTACTATAAAAAATATCATAAATATAAAAATGACCCAAGAGTTACAAGAGTTGGGAAGTTTTTACGCAGAACCTCTCTCGATGAGCTTGCACAAATTATCAATATTCTCAAAGGTGAAATGAGCTTTGTTGGACCACGCCCCTACATGCTTAATGAATCAGAGGCTCTTGGGAAGAGTAAAGAGTTTATACTCAAGGTAAAACCTGGCATTACAGGGCTTTGGCAGGTGAGTGGAAGAAATAATATTCCATTTAAAGAGAGAATAAAATTAGAAACATGGTATATAAAAAACTGGTCTTTGTGGGCTGATTTTATTATCGTAATAAAAACCATAAAAGTTGTTTTCATGAAAGTGGGAGCAAAATGAGTAAACTCTTTTTATCAAACACTAAACTGCTTGATCAGTTTCGCTCTTTCTATTTCAAAAACTACCCCGATGATATGGAGACACAAATCTCCTACTTCGCGGTATTTGGTGGGCTTGATTGGGAGATAGATACATCACAGCCTATCACACAACTGATCCAAACACTTCTTTTAGAAAATTTTGAAACCCTTGATGCAAAAGTTCAAGAGCTTATTCTTCATAATGAAAACAATAGACGCTTACTAAAAGCCCTTGCCATTGGAGATAGGAGAATATTTTCAGCCTTTAATAAAGCTGGAGTGAACAATGGAAATGGTGGAGCTATTCTTAATTTTTTACAAGAAAAGGGACTCATCCAACTCGAGTATTCTAGAGAAGAACACCCAAAAGAACGTAAACCAAAGAACAAACTCAAACGAGAAGAGGCAAGGCACCGCATATCACATAAAGTCCTTTTTACTTACCCTTTCATTCGTTTTTGGTACTACTTTATTGTCCCAAATATCAAGGATATTCGAGAAAAAAACTACGCAAAAGTTTTACAAAATTTTGAGCAACAACATAACAGTTACACAAGTTTAGTCTATGAAGAGCTCTCTGAAGTTTTGCTTAATTATCACCTCCGTGATTCACATATACTCAGTAGTGGCAGTTACTGGGATGCTAAAATTGAGATTGATATACTTACACTAACTGAAAATGGCAATATCTATGTTGGTGAGTGTAAATGGACGAATCATAAAATCAATAAAAAAGAGTTGCACAAACTCAAAGAGAAGTGTCAAAGGCTCGCAATAGAGCCTACACAAATTGTTTTTTTCTCAAAAAGGGGCTACTCAAAAGAGATGATGGCACTTAGTGGATCCTCTCTTGTTTTATACACAAGCGAGGATTTTAAAGCACTCCTTAAAAAAAGTTCACGTAAAGAGAAAACACCAGCGCTCTTTAACCTATAGCACGCAGTGCTTGATATGCCTCTTGTAAACGCTGAAATTTTTGCGTATAGTGCTCTACTAAATAGGGTGTTTCATGAAAAACCCTATCAGGATGGTATGCCTTTGCAAGCTTTTTATAATTTTTCTTCAAAGCCTCCTGTGAGGCTCCAATTGGGCACTCTAATATTGTATAAAAATGCTTTTTCTCCTCTTCAATACTTGCTTTTGTCAAGTCACCAAAACTAAAATTTGCAAAATCAGCATAGAGCTTTGATATAAAATGGTTATCATACGTGTACTGAATTTGATAATGAAGAATATGGCGTTTGTTTAATGCACGCTCAAGTCTCGCTTTTGCCTTAAAGTCGCTCACATCAACGACCAAAGAGAAATCTGTACCTCTTTCAACATACACTTCTAACTGTGAACGCATATAGTTAAGCACCCATGAATTTGGTGTATCTAATGAGATGAGTACGGTATCTTTATCGTACGCATAAAGATGTACTTTTACAGTTTCAGGCTCTTCCATTTTATTAAGTTCAATTTTTATAGGTTGGTTACCAAATTTTAGCATTGAACGTAAAAAAAACTCATGATTAAAATCATGTGTTTTTGCATGAAATTCGCTCAACTCCCGTATAAAATTCTCTCTCACTTTTGTGAGTGATTGATTTTGAAATACAAGTACAGCTTTTTGTAAAAAAAGCATGCCACGGGAGTGATGATTTAAAAATTCAATCATCCATTGTGAATTTAGAGTTGCAAACCCCGTTGTGATAAGAATAAGATTATTGCGCAAAACAATTTCCAAACGTCCTACCTTTTATAGAGAATTCTAAAAAAAGTAAAGCAAGAATAGTTCCAGTTTAAAAATAAAATATCTTTATTAATTAAGATGGCTTTGAGGATATTTATAGATATTTTGAGTATAATTGCAGTATAAATTATATACCTATTGCAAAGGAAAAAATTTGCGCGAAAATATGAATGAAAAATGTGCTGTTGTTGGAATATTTAATCATAAAGAGGCTTCAAAGCTAGCCTATTTTTCTCTTCATGCTCTCCAGCACCGTGGACAAGAAGCTGCAGGAATTAGTTCATCGGATGGAGAAAAACTCCACACCATTAAGGACCGTGGGCTTGTTATGAGTCTGTTTAATGAAGAGAAACTCTCTACTTTAAGTGGTTCAAATGCTATAGGGCATACACGATACTCTACTGCAGGAGATGACTCCATTCTTGATGCGCAGCCTGTTTTTGCCAGATATGATCTTGGAGAGATGGCAATTGTACACAATGGAAACCTTACCAATGCAGAAGAAGTAAGAGCAAAACTCATAAAACGTGGAGCAATCTTTCAAACATTTATGGATACAGAAAACCTTATCCATCTCATAGCAAAAAGCGAGCAAGAGAAGCTCGTAGAGAGAATCATAGATGCCGTACAGAAGATTGAGGGTGCATTTTCACTTGTTTTTTTAAGCAGAACAAAGATGTTTGCAATGCGTGACCGTTTTGGTTTTCGTCCTTTAAGTCTTGGTCGCTTATCAAATGGTGGATATATCGTTGCAAGTGAAACATGTGCTTTTGACCTTGTTGGTGCAACTTTTGTTCGTGATGTTGCACCTGGAGAGCTTTTAATATTTGAAGAGGGGAAGGCACCGCAGAGTGTGAAAGTTTTTGAACCAACCCCAAAACATTGTATATTTGAGTATGTCTATTTTGCACGTCCTGACTCTTCTGTATTTGGGCAGTCAGTATACGAGACAAGAAAAAATATGGGCAAAGAACTTGCACGAATAAAACCCGTAGAAGCAGACCTGGTAGTTCCTGTACCTGATGGTGGTGTTCCCGCAGCTATAGGGTATGCTCAAGAGAGCGGTATACCTTATGAGATGGGAATAATGAGGAACCACTACATCGGTCGTACGTTTATAGAGCCAACACAAGAGATGCGTGATTTGAAAGTAAAGATGAAGCTCTCTGCAATGACAGATATTATTAAAGGAAAGAGAGTTGTTGTTATAGATGACTCCATTGTTCGAGGAACTACTTCAAGAAGAATTATAAGAATGCTCAAAGAAGCAGGTGCGAGTGAAGTACATATGCGAGTCTCTTCTCCTCCAACAACTGATCCCTGTTTTTATGGTGTAGATACACCAAACAAAGAAAATCTTATAGCTGCAAATATGAGTATAGAAGAGATTTGTGATTATATTGAAGCTGATTCCTTAGCATTTTTAGATGAAGCCTCCCTTTTGCGAAGTGTCAATGCAACTGATGACATATACTGTACTGCATGCTTTACTGGAAAGTACATCGTGTAATGAGACAGATATATACATATGGTAATTATTTAAAAGAGAAATTTGGCAAAAAAGTCTATAAAGTTGGTATCAATATCTCTGGTTTTACGTGCCCAAACATCGATGGAACAGTAGCAAAGGGCGGTTGTACCTTTTGTGAGAATGACTCTTTTTCTGCAAGTACTGATGCAGTTCAAGAGCTCAAAGGATTCCATTTAAATCTTGAATCAAAAGAAAACCCTTTTTTAGATAAACAACTCAAACAACTCGAATTACAATTTCATGCTATTTCAAAAAGACAGACAAAAGAGTATGGTGCAGAAAAATTTCTTGTCTATTTTCAATCATTTACAAATACCTATGCCCCTTTTGAAACACTCAAAGCGCTTTATGAAAAAGCACTCTCATTTGATAATGTCCTTGGCCTTAGCATCGGCACACGCTCAGATAGTATCACGCAAGAGACACTTGTGTATCTCTCAGAACTTGCAAAAGAGAAAGAGATTTGGATTGAATTTGGTATACAGTCTGTGTATGATGAGACTTTAAAAAAAATAAATCGTGGACATGACAGTGCTAATGTAAAAGAGTGGATTATAAAATCAAAAGAGGCTCGATTACATGTCTGCGGACATCTTATATTTGGATTGCCTGGTGAAACACAAGAGATGATGCTCGAAACTGCAAAAGCTGCTTACAGTTGGGGAATAGATTCTGTCAAATATCATCCACTTTATGTTGTAAAACGAACAGCATTAGCAAATGAATTGAGTCGTGGAGAATTTACACCAATCAGCGAAGAGGAGTACCTTGATGTACTTGTAAAATCTATTCTCATGAAACCAGAACATGTCAATGTCCAAAGAGTAACAGCAGGGATCGACGATGATTCTCTTTTAGCGCCAAAGTGGTGTCGTAATAAAAATCAACAAATCAAAAACATAAATGCAGCGCTAAAAAAAGTAGGCTTAAAATACTAATGCCCATATACTTTTGTAAACTCTGCCGTACTTCTAAAATATGGCGGATAATGAAAATAAACCCTAAACTCTTTTGATCGACCTGGTTTAAGATTTCTTGCAACAATAAACTTTTGCGTCACCGTTTGTGGCTTATTTGATGACATTCCAAAGCCTTCGGTAAAAAAATTCATAAAGCCACTAGGCTTATAAAAGCTCCCACCTTTTACATTCCCAGTAGCATATCCTTTGTTTACAAGCTTTACTTCAAAAGTCACTTTTCCTATGGGGAACTTGCCGGTGTTTTTCACAATACCATAGTAAACGATCTCTTCAGTACTCAATAACCTTTTATTGTACAACTTCGTCAATTCTACTTTTTTTGTATACTTATCAACTATAAAAATAGAAAAAACTGCCATAAACAGAGCAACCAAGCCTACAGAAAACAGCATTGGATAGATGAGTTTTTTATTTTTTTGCTTCAATGCAGCAACAATACCAAACATTGTTACAATAAATATAATAGACAAAATAATATAGTGCCAATAATTAAATAGCGTCATCTACAATCTCCCTCTAGCGATATATTATAGTCTTTTTTATATTTAAAAGGTTCTATGATAATTTTAAACTCTTTTGTTTGCCCTTTTGAAATATTATGTTCTAAAATCGACACCTTTTGAAATGGCTTTAATTGCAAAAGATAATTTTTGTATTTGTTCTTCGTAACCTTATAAACATTTGCAGTTATTTCACATGTAACAAAGTCAAATTTTGACTCATTTGTAATAGCTCCTTTCACAACAACAGCCTCTACAAAATGAAGCTTTTTTTGAGAGATCAGTTTTACAGAGTTTTTAAAAAGATATTTGTGCATCTGCATAGAACCAAACGTAGGAGCAAGCAGAAGTATTGCAAATCCAAAAAGAACCAAAAACAGTGCCGTTTTTAGCCTTTTTCTTAGCAATAATGCAAGAATAATAAAGAGTATAAAAAGAAAAATTGAAACCCCAAAGAGTATATAGTCATAAGGTGTCAAATCATGAACAAATGCTAACAGTTTCTCTTTCATACGCTAAAGCTTTAATCTTTTCTTGCGTTTTTTTCAGCGATACCACTTATAGCAAATCTTCGTGCAAGCTCTTGTTTAATTCTCTCTGGCGATATATTTTTCGATGCAAGCGCTACAAGCATATGGTAGGTTAAATCTGCTGCTTCATAAACCATTTCATGCTCATTATTATCTTTATGTGCAAAACAGTACTCGCCTGCCTCTTCGACAACTTTTTTCAAAATTGTATTTTCACCTTTGCTCAAAAGTTTAGCTGTCCAAGAAGTGGCAGGATCAGCATTTTTTCGCTCTTGTATGGTGTGATAGAGTCTATCTATCACGCCATAGACCATTTCGGTATTTACTTCTACTTTAGCAGTAATTTTACCACTTTGCAGTTCTGTAAAAAAGCATGACTTACGTCCTGTATGACAAGCTACACCCTCTTGGTGCACCTTAATTAACAATGTGTCATTATCACAATCAATAAAAAAAGAGCGTATCTTTTGTATATGTCCACTACTCTCACCCTTTTTCCATATACGCTGTCTGCTTCTTGAAAAATAGTGTGCAATTTTTGTTGTGAGTGAGAGCTCTAGAGCCTCTTTGTTCATATATGCCATCATTAGCACTTCATTTGTGCTGTCATCTTGAACAATGACTGGAAGAAGTTCTTGCTTCTCCCAATCTACTCTTTGTAGTATCTCTTGCATATTTATCTAGCCGTTGTTCTTTTTTTAATATCTTTTGTATCAACCCAGATATTTGGTGTTGATCCACCAGGCGTTAAGAATATTTTTGCATCTTTATTAACTTGCAGTGCTTCATTAAATTTGTTTTGCACTTTCATTTGTTCAAGTTCTAAAAGTTTGGTTGTTAATGATTTTGCAATCAATACATTTGCCTTTGCTTTTGCATTTGCTTCAATAGTGACAGCATCTGCTTTACCTTGTGCTTCAATTCTTGCTTTTTCAGCAATACCACGAGCCTCTGCCGCTCGTTTTAGTGCCTCTTGTTTCGCACGCTGTACCTCTTGTTCTGCTTGCTGTACCTGCTGTTTTGCAAGCTGCACTCGCTCAATTTGTGCTTTTACTTTTTCTGGTAAAATAATGTCTCGCAATTGAATTGATTGTAAAATAACCGGAGAGTTTTTCAAACTTTTAATATTTTTTCGTATCCCCTCTTCTATCGCAGTTGCAATAGTATTTCGCATAACAGGGATAGATTCAGCATCATACTTTCCTACTACGTTTCGTACAACATCACGCACAACAGGATTGATAATCTTATCTTCCCAGCTAAATCCCCAATTTGAAATTGTTTGTGCTGCAAACTGTGCATTGAGCCTATACTGAACAGTAAGCTCTATAGAGACTGGTAAACCACGTTTATCAAGAACAGTAATAGCAGGTTTTGAAATAATTCCTGAAGAATGAGAGTTTGTCTCTATTCTTGAAGCATAGTTAATGATACGCACTTTTGTATCTACCGTATATACCTTTTGAATCACAGGTATAATAAAATGTAGTCCTGGCAATAATGCTTGTTCTTGATACTTCCCGTTTGTACTTAAAATACCGCGTTCACCCTCTTGAATAATAATAAAAGGTTTTGCTAAAATAAGCATAACAACTATAGCGATGACAAAATACATCAATGCAGCTTTGCCACCACCAAAATTAAAGTTCAAATTTGGCATTTGTGGTCCTTTTGGTCCTCCACTGTTACCACCTGAGTGAGAGTTTTTAAACCCTCCACCTTCACTCTTTTTCTTATTAAAGTAGTCATTCATATCTGATGCCATTATAATATTTTCCTTCAAAATTTGTCCCTTTCTAATCTATATATGTTAAATAGTGCTCGTATTTTTTATTACGACCAAATACAATATCAAAATATCCACTTTGAATAATCGCTGTTATCTCTCCACGAGAACCACTTCCTATTTCCCTTGCATCTACTAAGGCAATAGGTGTAATCTCTGCCGCAGTTCCTGTTAAAAATGCCTCATCTGCCACATATACCTCTTCACGAGTTATACGACGACGCGTTACTTTGTATCCTAAATCTTGCGCCATTTCAATCACCGTTTTTTGCGTAATAGAAGCTAAAGCATTATCACTCGGCGGTGTAATAATTTCACCATCTTTTATCATAAAAAATGCCGCTCCGCTTGCTTCTGCAACATAGCCTTCATCATCTAAAAGTAGTGCCTCATCATAACCACAATCAATCGCCTCATATTTTGCCATTTGAGAATTCAAATAGTTTGCAGTAGCCTTTGCCTTACCCATATTTGAAGTATTTGCCGGTCTTGTCATAGAGACAATTTTAAGACGAATGCCTTTTCGCATACCCTCTTCTCCTAGATAAGCACCCCACTCCCATGCAGCAATGGCAGTCTCTACCGGTGCATCCTTATGATAAAGTCCCATAACTCCATATCCTAAAAATGAGAAAGGGCGTAAGTAAACATTATCCCCTCTGAACTCATTTTTACGCACCAATTCTATTTGTGCAAGGTTTAGTTCTTCAACCGTATAGGGAATATCAATGAGTGTCATTTTTGCTGACTCTTTGAGTCTTTTTGTATGATCATTTAAACGAAATATAGCATATCCCCTCTCTGTTTTATATGCTTTTGTTCCTTCGATTACCCCGTTTCCATAATGAATTGTGTGTGTGAGTACATGTACCTTTGCATCTTCCCA
>DQUE01000176.1 GCA_015662405.1 Sulfurimonas autotrophica
AAAGCAAGAACACCTGTAAAACTTGGAGATATTGCACGAGTAGAACTCACTCCTGCACCACGTCGTGGTTTAGCTGACTTAAATGGTGAGGGCGAAGTGGTTGGTGGCATTGTTATGGCGCGTTATGGTGAGGATGTTTACACAATGATCAAACGTGTACAGGAGAAGATGCAAGAACTCAAAATAGATGATGTGGATGTTATTACAGTGTATGATCGCTCTGGTCTTATCGACAAGGCAGTAGATACACTCAAAAATACACTCATAGAAGAGAGTATTATTGTTGTTGTTATCATCGGGCTCTTTTTAATGCACTTTCGCTCTTCACTTATTGTCATTCTCGTTTTGCCTCTTACAGTCGGTTTTACCTTTTTGCTCATGAAACTCTTTGGCATAGGTTCCAATATAATGAGCCTTGGTGGTATAGCCATTGCCATCGGTGCAATGGTCGATGCTTCCATTGTCATGATAGAGAATGCTCATAAAATGCTCCATAAATTTGAGCATAGAGAGGGCAGAAGTCCTACAGATAAAGAGCGCATTGCCATCATACTCAAGTCATCTCAACTTGTCGGTCGTCCTATATTTTTCGCACTTGCACTCATTGTCGTCTCTTTTTTACCTATTTTTGCCCTCAGTGGACAAGAGGGACTACTCTTTACCCCTCTTGCCTTTACTAAAACATTTGCCATGGCTGCTGGAGCACTCCTGAGTATTACTTTAGTTCCCGCACTGATGGTATTTTTTGTCAAAGGGAGAATTCCTCCTGAGAATAAAAACCCTCTTAACAGATTTTTCATCTGGCTCTATCGTCCTATCATTGTGTATGGACTCAAGCTGAAATATCTTGTAATTGCCCTAGTTTTACTCTCTCTTGGTTCCATGTATCCGCTCTATAAAAGCCTCAAATGGGAATTTATGCCTATGCTTAATGAACAAACATTTATGTATATGCCAGTAACACCATACGGGATAAGTATAGACCAAGCAAAACAGCTTTTGCAAAAAACAGACAAAATCATCAAATCATTTCCTGAAGTTGAAAATGTTTTTGGAAAAGCAGGACGTGCAGGCACTGCAACTGACCCTGCCCCTCTTGGTATGCTTGAGACCATCATCACACTCAAGCCAAAGTCTGAGTGGCCAGAGGGTATGACTTATGACAAACTCAAAGAAGATATGGAAGCTGCTCTACAGGTTCCAGGACTTACAAATTCATGGACCTATCCGATTCGCGGAAGAATAGATATGCTTTTAAGTGGTATACGAACTCCAATAGGAATCAAGCTTTATGGTACAGATGCACAAGGTCTCCAAAAATTTGGAAAAGAGATAGAAGAGAAATTACGACAATACGACAAAACGCTCTCTGTTTTTGCAGATCAAGCAAGTGCAGGATATTATATAGACATTATTCCTGATGAAGAGAAACTTGCACGATACAACATGACAAAAGAGACTCTCTTAGAGTACACGGCTTTAGCTGTTGGAGGCATGAAGATCTCTACAATGTATAAAGGATTAGAACGATATCCTATTAGCCTTCGCCTTGAGGGAGATGAGAGAAGAAGTCTAGAGTCTATTAGAGATATACAAGTCAAAACAAAACTTGGATTTGTTCCTCTTGGCTCACTAGCAGAAGTAGCTTACAGACAAAGTGCTTCTGTCATAAAAAGTGAAATGGCAGCACCAGTTACTTTCATTTATATCACACCAAAAGATGGAGTAAGTACAACTGAGTATAAACAAGGTGCACAAAAATTTATAGATGAAATTACATTTGACACGGGTTATTATATAGAGTGGGCAGGACAGTCTGAATATCTTGAATCTGCTATGAAACGTATCATCTGGATTATTCCTGCTGTTTTTATCGTTATTTTCTTACTGATTTATATGGCACTGAAAAAACCAATACCGACACTTATTGTCTTTTTTACTCTGCCATTTGCTCTTTTAGGTGGACTCATCTATATAAACTTCCTCAACTTTGCTATGAGTATAGCTGTTATTGTTGGATTTTTGGCATTACTGGGAGTTGCTGCTGAAACTGCTATAGTTATGATAATATATCTACAAGAAGCAGTAGAGGAGTATGAAGAAAAATATGGTAAAAACTTTGGAATCAAAGAACTCAATGCAGCAATTTATGAAGGAGCCCTACAGAGGGTTCGCCCAAAACTTATGACAGTATTTGCCATTCTCGCAGGTCTTGCACCCATTATGTATACGCATGGAGTAGGAAGTGAAGTGATGCAGCGCATTGCTGCACCTATGCTCGGTGGTGTTGTCAGTTCTGCTGTTTTAAGCCTTATTATTATTCCAATTTTATTTGAAATCTATGCAAAAAGACAACTTGACAAGAGAGAGGATATCTAATCCTCTTACTGCATTGTACTTTTGATATTTTGCACAAACTCTGTGATGTCGTCATGCAAATCCTGTAGATCTGCCTCATGTTCGACTTCATCTGCAAGTATTTGAGAAACAATATCATAAGTGACTATATCTTTGTCCTTAACTAGATCTGCTATCTCTGAATAGGTACTGATTGCACACTGCTCTCCTTTTATAGAGTCTTCAAGTATGGCAACAACATCAAAGTTTTTTGGCTCTTCATACCCGCAGTTTGTATGAGTAAACCACTCTTGTGGATTTAACAGAGGCGTGCCTCCAAGTTGTATGATTCTATCAGCAACCATATTTGCATGTCTAAGTTCATCATTGGCATGTTGTGTAAGTTCGGCAAATGCCGCATCTTTCATAATCCCCTTAATAACTTTTGCCTCTATAAAATACTGATAATAAGCCAACCACTCATCTGCATAGGCTCTATTCAGTAACTTCACTACAGTTTCAGGCTCTATACCTTTTATAATTGAATTTCCTCGTGTCATCATAGTAAACTCCTTTTTGTAATTATAGTTTATACAAGTATAGAGCAATTACTCTTAAAGGAAAATTATTATCCACTAAACTCTAGAGTAAACGTAGTTCCTACTCCTAATTTCGATGCAACATTGATTTTTATACCATATTCATAACAAATTTGTTTTACAATACTAAGCCCTACACCAAATCCACCT
>DQUE01000105.1 GCA_015662405.1 Sulfurimonas autotrophica
AATATTTGTGAAAAAATATTTTTGCATTTTCCTATTCCTTGGGATAAAAAACCTCATAGACGTGTTATAAGTCCGTCTTTTTTACAAGAATCTATGCGTGTTTTAGGTGTAAGCGGACGTTTAGAACTTCGTACAGACAGTGATAAATACTTTTGGTACGCTCTCGAAACATTTTTTTCAGTAGCTAAAATAGAAGTTGAAATACGTAAAAATGAAGCGTTAGAGGTCACTAGTAAGTATGAAGCAAGATGGATACGTCAGGAAAAAGATATTTACGATGTGTATGTCAAATCTAAAAAGAAGTCAGAAGAACAAAAAATAGTACTTGACTTTAATTTTAATATTGTAAAATATAGAAATGGTTTAGAAACAAAATTAAATAAAGAAGCTTTGGTTTTTGATGGATATTTTGTGCACTTTGAACGTCTGTATAAAACAGAAGATGAACAACTTTTGATAAAATGTGCTTTTGGTTCTTTTGATAGACCTGAACATAAATATATCATCTTAGATAAAAAGACTTGTAGATACTTTGTTTCTTCTCCAGTAAGAACCAAAGTAAATCATCAAGCACATCAAAAAATAATGGAGTTACTCAATGTCTAATGTAATTAGTGTTTCTCATCTTACTCTCGCATATGATGATGGTGCTAAAGAGATTATTAAAGATGTAAACTTTAATATAAAAAAAGGAGAGTTTGTCTTTATTACCGGACCTAGTGGTTCGGGTAAATCAACATTGCTTAAAGCAATGTATGGGCAAATAAAACCAACGGAAGGAAGTTTACTTGTTGGTGGGCTTGACTTGGCTTCAGCACGTAAAAGTAAGCTACAAGAACTTCGTACACATATGGGTATCATTTTTCAAGATTATAAATTGGTAAATGAATGGACGGTATCAAAAAATGTGGTACTTCCATTAATGATAGCAGGATATTCTATTGATGTGCAAAATACGCAATCTCAAAGATTATTGAAACATGTAAAACTTTCAGAACATGGTGATAAATATCCTTTAGAACTTTCGGGTGGTGAACAACAGCGTGTGGGTGTTGCACGTGCTTTGGCTAAAAACCCAGTTGTGATTCTCGCAGATGAGCCTACAGGTAACCTTGATGATTATTCTTCAAACGTCATCTGGGATCTAATGGAAAATGCATGTCAACAACTTGACACAACAGTCTTGGTAGTGACGCATAAAATTCCAGCTATCTTTTCACTGCCATATAGGCATTTTATTATTGAAAATAAGGGTGTATATGAAGTCCATTAAAAATCATCTTATGTTCATACTCCCCCTTGTTGCGATACTGCTAGGAGCGGAATTTTACTTGGTGTTTGATCGCACAACAGACTCTTATGCCAAGGGTCTAAAAGAAGGTTATTCCATGCTTGTTGTGAGTAAAAGTCCTGTCTCTTTGGATCATCTTCAGTCATTAAATAGTCAGATTAGTAGCAGTGAAAAAATAGAACGACAAAAAATTGTTACAGAAATAGCAAAAGGTGTGAGTAAAACCAATGAAAAAAAGATATTAAGTGCTTTACCTCATTTTTACTCTCTACATCTGAATGAATATGTGGATATAGAAAAATTAGAAACTATTAAACAAGACTTAGAAGCAGATGATAATATAAAAAAAGTAGAAACTTTTGGGACAGCATATAGTTCTAGTTATAAATTGTTTACATTCATAAAACTCTCTTTGAAGATTTTTATAGTTTTCATGGCCGTGGTTAGTTTTTTCCTTATTATTAAGCAAATGGAAATATGGAAATATGCACATAGGCAGCGTATGCAGGTGATGGAAATTTTTGGAGCACCATTGATGTTACGCTCAGGTGTGTTATTTAAAGTGGCTATCATAGATGCGTTGTTAGCTACTATATTTACATCTTTATTTTTCTTATATCTTAAGTTCCAATGGGCAGCACATTCAGGCATTGACATAATGATGGAAAATAAAGAAGAGTTATTTAAGATGACAGATATTGCAGTTTTATTGATTGTCGCACTTTTTATTGTCATACTCGCTGTGTATTCGGTAGTCTTTACGACTAAAGGAGAAGAGGAGTGAAATCCTTTATAGTATTGGCTTTTTTCGCAGGGACTTTAGCCTTTGGTGCTTCTACTTCTGCACAAATTAAGAACTCAAAAAATGATCTATCAAAGACTGCTATGGCAAAAAAAAATGCAAATCGAAAACTTGAGAAAATAGCTAAAGATATGTCTAAAGCAGATAAAGAAATTCTTTATTTAGATCATGTTTTAGAAAAACTGAGTCAAGATAAAGAAAAATCAGAAAAAGAGTATGCTTCCCTTAAAGTTGAACTTGCAAACTCAGAACAAACACTTAGTGAAACAAGCAAAGTGATAGAAAAGAAAAAAATATCTTTTTTAGAATTGCTTTCAGAACAATTTTCTGTTATTTATGCGATGCAACAATTTAAAAGTCCTACAGAAAAATCTATCGTTTCTTATGAAGTATATAAGGCATATAAAAAACAAAATGCCCAAGAGTTAGAGCGGTTAAAAAAAGAGATAAGTCTTTTAAAGAAAGAGAAAAGAAATAAACAATACAAACATGACACAACAAAGAAAGCTATTGCTGTCATTATAGAAAAACGTAAAGACTTTATTGCACAGAAAGAACAAAAAAAGACACTTGTTGCAAATCTTGCTGAAGATGAAGAGAAATATCAGAGTCAACTAGAAGATCTTGTTGGCAAACAGGCTTCATTACGTACGACGTTAGCAAAATTAAACATATTACATGCGAAAGAAGTGGATGAATCACGTAAAAGGGCCTTAGCTAAAAGAGAAGCCATACGTTTAGAAAAAGAACGTTTAAGAAAAATACGTAAAACAAAACGTTTAGCAAAAGATAAAGCAAGAAAAGCAAGAGCTGCGATTAAACTTGCAAAAACTTCTGCAGCAAGAAAAGCAGCAAGAAAAGCAGCAAGAAAAGCAGAAAAAGAGTCAAAGATAGTACAAACTAAAAAGTATAAACCAAGCCAGAAAGTACGAAAAGTACATTCTTCATATAAAAAATCAAAAACGTTTGCATATAAAGGCGGTAAAACAATATCACCTTTACATGGGGGACGTGTTATCAAAAAGTTTGGAACCTATATAGACCCAATCTATAAGATAAAAATATTTAATGAGTCAATAACACTCAAAGCTCCTTCTTCTAATGCAAAAGTAAAAAATGTACTGAATGGTAAAGTGGTTTTTGCCGGTAAAAGTTCTATGTTAGGAAAGGTGGTTGTTGTAGCACATGGGGGTAAAATGCATACAGTATATGCAGGGCTTGCTAGAATTTCACCTACAATACATGTAGGTTCTATGATTAAAAAAGGATATGTTGTTGGAAAGGTAACAAAAAAATTAATTTTTCAAGCAACCAAAAACTCTAAACACATTAATCCTTTAAAATTGATACAAATATAGCATTTTTATTTAAACCCCTCCTAAACGACAATTGGATATAATCGCGAAACTATAAAGAGGTGTTTCTGTGATTAAACGTGTTTTAGTAAAATTTTCTGGTGAAGCATTGGCGGGTGAAGAAGGATATGGGATAGATACTCAGATTCTTAATTTCATAGCAGGTGAAATAAAAGTCTTGGTTGATGCAGGTGTTGAAGTAGCTGTTGTTGTGGGTGGTGGTAACATTATTCGTGGTGTGTCTGCTGCTGCTGATGGCATTATCAGTAGAACAGCTGGTGACTATATGGGTATGTTGGCAACTGTTATAAATGGTGTAGCTATACAGGAAGCCTTGGAACATTGTGGACTTGAGGCAAGACTTCAGTCGGCTATAGACATGCAAGAGATAGGTGAAGCCTTTATAGTGCGTCGTGCCAGACGTCACTTAGAAAAAGGACGTGTGGTAGTATTTGCTGGTGGTACAGGTAACCCTTACTTTACTACAGATACAGCTGCAACACTTAGAGCATCTGAAGTAGGTGCTGAATTACTCATAAAGGCAACAAAAGTAGATGGTGTGTATGACAAAGACCCCAATAAGTTTGATGATGCTATAAAGTTAGATAGTTTGAGTTACGATCAGGCACTCACTGAGCACATAAAAGTAATGGATGATACTTCTATCGCATTGGCAAAAGAAAATAAATTACCAATTGCCGTATGTAATATGTTTGAAAAAGGGAATCTTTTGGCTATTGTCAAAGGTGATAGAAGCCTTTGTTCAATCGTCAAATAAAAATTAGTGTATGAAGGATAAAAAATGAGAACAGAAGAATTAACAGCAAAAGCACTTGAAAGTGTAAAGTATGATAAATACCTTCTTGCAAATGCAGTAGGTAAGAGAGCAGAAGCCATTGCAAATGGTGCAAAATCAGTACTAGCGATAGATGTTTCAGATATGAAATATTCAGATATTGCACTTCGTGAGATAGCTGAAGGTAAAATTATTGTAAGTCTTGAAGAGTAATCTTTGTGGACGCTTTTTTAGATAAAGCTAAGAATATACATACTATAGAAGAAGCAAAACGGCTTCTTTGGACACAAATAGAAACCCCTTCCTCCAAAACAAAAAAAGCTTTAGAACTTTCACTTTTAGCACATCAAAATCAAATACGTAAAAGTGGCGAACCTTATGTGGTGCATCCCATTTTAGTAGCAGCCATAACCGCATCTTTTTCTAATGATGAGACTATGGTACAAGCGGCACTCTTACATGATGTAGTTGAAGATACCGATTTTACTATTGAAGATTTAGAAAAAGAATTTGGGGATGATGTGGCTCATATGGTTGAAGGGCTTACTAAAATTGTTGAAATTCGTGATGAAGAGCTTATTGCTTCTTCATCAGAAGATAGATTGATTAATTCGGCATTGACTTTTCGGAAGATGCTTATCGCCTCCATCAAAGATATTCGTGTTTTGATAATAAAATTATGTGATAGGTTACATAATATGTTAACCCTTGATGCCTTAAATAATGAAAAGCAAATACGCATTTCAGAGGAAACGTTGGTTGTTTATGCCCCTATCGCACATCGCTTAGGTATATCTCGTATTAAAAATCATTTAGAAGATTTAAGTTTTTATTATATTTATCCAAAAGATTATAAAGAGATTGATGACTATATACAACAAAATGTGCAAAGTCTACAGTTTAAACTCAATGGTTTTATACGTAATGTGAAAGATCTCATGTATAAAGATGGCTTTGAGGAAAATAGTTTTGATGTCTTTGGTAGGGTCAAGCATTATTATTCTATTTATATGAAGATGCATCGAAAAGGTGTAAGCATAGAAGAAGTGCTAGATCTTCTTGCTGTACGTGTTATTGTTAAAGATCCTATTGCTTGCTATAGGGTTTTAGGGCTAATGCATTTACATCATACACCACTTGTATCACGATTAAAAGACTATATTGCAGTACCAAAAGAAAATGGTTATAAGACTATACATACAACAATATTTAACAACGAAAGTATACTTGAGGTACA
>DQUE01000144.1 GCA_015662405.1 Sulfurimonas autotrophica
AGAATGGGGGAAGACAAAGCACTTCTTCCTTTTGCTGGATTTGATACACTCGTAGAGTATCAATATAACAAGCTCTTAACAATCTTTACAAATGTTTATATCTCCTGTAAAGATAAATCACTCTTTGCTTTTGAT
The DNA here is from genome assembly GCA_015662405.1 of Sulfurimonas autotrophica. Classification (GTDB taxonomy): domain Bacteria; phylum Campylobacterota; class Campylobacteria; order Campylobacterales; family Sulfurimonadaceae; genus Sulfurimonas; species Sulfurimonas autotrophica_A. The sequence continues at coordinate 136 of DQUE01000144.1, forward strand.
GCAAATTTTATAGAAGATAAAAAAAATTCTTCTATTTTTGCACCCACTCTTGGTTTTATCAGTGCTTTTGACACACTTAATACAGACAAAATATTTGCAATAAGCGTTGATACTCCCTTTATTACACAAAAAGAGATAGAAAAAATTATGCGTGCTGACACTTCTGACGTAGATGCAGTTATTACCCAAACGAATGAAGGCGTACACCCTTTATGCGGTATCTATCATAAAACTCTGCTTCCAAAATTTGAACAAATGCTCAAAGAGAATAATCATAAACTTAGTTCTCTTGTAAAAAATGTCAAAACAACTTATGTTTCTTTTCCCAACTCTCAAGCGTTTTTCAATATGAATCATCCAAAAGATTATCAAAAAGCACTACAGCTTCTCACCTGTTAACAGCACTTTGCTATAATAGTACCAAACAATTCAATATAAAGAGTCTTGTACAAATGAATTTAACCCATCTTGATGAGAATCAAAGACCTAAAATGGTTGACGTAAGTGAAAAACACAACACAACAAGAGTAGCCGTAGCAAGTGGTATTATAAAGATGAGCCAAGATGCATACGATGCTATAGTCAGTGAAAAAACAAAAAAAGGTCCCGTACTACAAACTGCAGTCATAGCAGCTATTATGGGAAGTAAAAAAACAAGCGATCTTATTCCTATGTGTCACCCCTTAAATCTTAGTGGTATTAACTGCGAGATACAAGAAATAACAGAACTTCCTGGCTTTAAGCTGAGCGTAACTGCAAAGCTCACAGGACAAACCGGAGTTGAGATGGAGGCACTTACAGGGGTCAGCATTGGACTTTTAACAATCTATGATATGGTAAAAGCAATAGATAAAGGAATGATTATACAAAATGTTCAATTAGAATCCAAATCAGGAGGCAAAAGTGGAGACTTTAAACGATAAACTTGAAGGAAAACAACTAGCACTCGAATATCCGTGTAACTGGTGCTATAAAGTTATAGCGAGTGAAAAAGAGGCTCTGCAAAATGCTATCAAAGAGGTAATCGATGAGCGTGCTCATACACTTACAGACTCAAATAGCTCTAAAACAGGTAAATATGTCAGTATGAATTTAGATATGTTAGTGCATAACGAAGATGACAGAAAATTTATATATGATGCCTTAAAAAAACATCAAGATATTAAAATGGTACTTTAAGGAGTATTCTATGGACAAAAATCAGAATCAAACGCTACAAGAAAGTTTAGCAAAAGCTTACAGCCATGAGTTCAAAAATGTAGAAAAAAGGATTGATCATGCATTAGAAGATGCGCAAATAGATCTTGAAAATTTATCTTTAGATGAGATGAAAATCTTAGCAGAAACTTTTATTGAAGAAGAAACACATACATTAAAAGAGGATGTTGAAAAACTACTTGAACAAAAAGAAGCAATAGAAAGAGCTTTACATAAAAAATCTGAAGAACTCCAAGTAGCAAAGTATGAAGTTTTTAACGCTATAGAGCATAAGATCAAAGATGCTAAAGCACTCCATAGACTCCATCAAATCAAACTACAGTCTATTGATTTATATGATATGCTCAGTGAAATGGTAGAATCAGCGATTATTACAGCCTTGGAAAAAGATACCGATGGTGATGTTTCTGATGCAATCAAAGAGGTTATAAAAAACATTACCTACGAATCCATCAAAGAGGGTTCACTTAACACAATACGTGTGAGAAAAATTCTTTCTACAATCCTTGCTACTACCATAGAGATCGCTGAGGCCACACCAACAAAAGCCGATGAAATTCTCTCATCCACACTAAAAGGTATGCGCAGTGGTTTAATTAAATCTATTGATAGATTCAAACAAAGGCTTGCATTTATGCCAGTTGAAGCAAAGCACATACTTATTGAAGATTATGATACAATTATCGAGGATTTACATCAGACAGATACCCTTTTTTCGCAAATAATTATTACACAAGCATCACAAAGTTCACAGCTTATACGGAAAACTCTTCTCCAACTTCACAAAGAGATGCGTTATGACCTTGAGGAGTTAGTGCTACTTTCAAAAGAAACAGCTGAAATAATTAAAGAAAAGTTTTCAAACTTCGCAAAACTCGCTGTAAAAAAAGCAGATACAGCGCTACACTCACCAAAAGCACAAGAGGCAAAAAAAATGGGAATACAGGCCTGGGAAGTTGCTAGAGCAGCTGTAGGAAGCGCAATTAAATCAGCCAAAGATGCTATAGATAAAAAAGAGAAATAAATTTAATATTAAAATAACTAATTATTATATTTAACTAAAAAATAAATTTGGATGTTGTAATATAATTTTTCTAAATTTAAAACGATAAAAAGGATCTATAATGATGATACACCCTGCTACTGCACACTTTGCTATGGCTTTACCTGTAGTTGCCTCTGTATTTGGGCTTGCATACCTTTACAGTAAGACAGAAATTATGTCAAAAATTTCTACAAGAACGACACTTATTGCAGCACTTGCGATGATAGCAGCTTGGTACACAGGAAACCAGGCCGGACCTGAAATTTATGATTATTTGAGTCAAGCTGGAAAACATGAACTTGTAGAGCATAAAGAACTTGGTTTATACCTTGCAATTGCCATGGGCGTTATAGCTCTTATACAGATTGCTGGTTGTCAAATGAAACGTTTTGGAGTACAGACATTAGCTATAGTTTTATTGCTTGGTGCTACTGCAACAACATTTTTGCAAGGAAAGCATGGAGGAGAGATCGTCTATAACTATGGTATGCCTTTTAAAGCATATATGATTGAAGATTCTCTTCATGAAGCGGCAAAAGCTGCAGATGAAGCAGAGGAAGATGAAGAAAAAGTAGAAATCTATGAAGATGCTCTTGATGACATCAGTTCAGTTTCAGAAGAGATAGACAAGATATATGGCAATGCTCCTAAAGCTGAACAAACAGATACAGACGAGTAGATACCAATGTCCGATCTTGATAAATCTGTAAAAGAGAAAATGCAGCAAGCTTTAGATAAGTATAAACAGGATAAGAACTCTGTTCAAGAGTTCTATCCTTGTACAAAAAAACTTTCTGCCTGGTTGCAGGAAAAGACAAAATAATGCAAATATTATGTACCAATTTGTTTGAAGAGCAACTAAAAAATATTTTGCAAAAATTTGCTCAAGAGGATTTGAGTGCAACAAAAAACTTTAAAGTCTACTTGGACACGGTAATTATAAATATACCGACAAAAGCGCAAAAATACAAAAAATCTATCTATTTTGATGATGAAAATATAAAAGATCTTGAGCACCAAGGGTTTATTATACCTTTTTATATAGACCAGGCAAATGACAACTATCTAATACTTGGTATAGTGGAAAAATAGAATTCTATGTTGTTATAACCTTAGATTATTCCAGAAATAAATTATTCAAATATTATTTTTAATTATGAACAAATAGTGTTTCAATAAGTAACGAATAAGACTATTTCATACGAAATTGTCACATTTTTATCTCTTGTTTTTGTATAATATTTTTTGCTATTTATTTATGGTTAAACATATAATTAATGGCATAATACAAATCAGCAATCATTTGCACTGACTAAAACTAGTGATATATTTAAAGTATGAAACAAACAACAACCTACAAAGGAGAATATTGTGGATATAAAAAAATCTCAACAAGATTTGGATTCTACAGCTGAAAATGCAGAAAGTACAACTCTTGACAGAAGAGACTTTTTCAGAAAAACAGCTGCACTATCTGTAACTGCACTTGCTGGAACATCCCTGCTGGCATCAGAGGAAGCGGGTGATCCTGCCATTTTAAACCCTACCCCATGGGGAACAAAGTGGGGAGACCCTGTGACAAAAAACTTATATGGAATGCCTTCAAAATATGAGCATAACGTAACGAGAAGATACACTAAGTTACTTGCTTCAGGTAACTACAGAGCATCAATTGCAGTTACACCATTACAAGAATCAAGCGGAATCATTACACCAAACGGACTCTTTTTTAGTCGTTCTCATGGTGGTGTTGCACATATTGATCCAAATGAACACAGACTTATGATTACAGGCTTAGTTGAAAAACCGCTTGTATTGACAATGAAACAGTTAAAACGTTACCCAAGTGTAACACGCACTCACTTCATTGAATGTCCGGCAAATGGCGGTCAAGAATGGAGAGGTCCACAATATAACTCTTTACAATTTGCAAAAGGTTTTATGTCATGTGCAGAATGGACTGGTGTTTACATCAAGGATATTCTAAAAGATCTAGGTGTAAAAAAAGAGGCATTATGGATGTTAGCTGAAGGTGGAGACTCATCTAAAATGGGCCGAACTATCCCAATGGAAAAAGTATGGGATGATGCTATGATTGTTTGGGGACAAAATGGTGAAGCCTTACGTCCTGAACAAGGATACCCTATTCGTTTACTTGTACCAGGATGGGAAGGGAACTTATGTGTCAAATGGCTAAGAAGATTAGATTTCGCAAGTGAGCCTTGGTACTGTAAAGAAGAGACTTCTAAATATACAGTATTAAAGCCAACTGGAAAAGCTATTCAGCACTTCTATGCAAATGAAGTAAACTCAACTGTCACGTCTCCATCTCCAGAGATTGACTGGAGTGACTTAGAAGATGGTGATGTAGTAGAAATAGAAGGTCTTGCTTGGTCTGGAATGGGTACAATTACAGGGGTGGACATCTCTTTTGACGGCGGTAAAAACTATGTTGAAGCAAAACTCAAAGGTTTAGTTTTACCAAAATGCTGGACTCGCTGGAGTTATATGCATACATATAAAAAAGGTGAAGAGTTACTACTTACTTCTCGTGCTAGAGATGATGCAGGATATATTCAACCAACAATTGATCAAGAAACTCTTGCCGTAGGAGTAGAGGCTGTGTATCATAGAAATGCAGTTGAAACTTGGAAAGTAGAAAAAGACGGAAAAATAACTCACGTTGAAGTCCGTTCTCAGTTAGGCCGAAAAGCCAATGGCGAGTTAGTTATAGAAGGAAAAGCGTAATGGTGTTTCAATTAAATAAAAAATTATTCATTTCAATTTCTGCAGCAGTTGCATTATCATTAGGACTCTCCGCGTGCATGGAGAATGCCGCTCCAACAGCTTCTAATACACTTAGTAAGTCCTCTATTGATGGTGGTGTTGAGTATCCTATAATAAATGGAAAAACTGGACCTTATTATGTAAACACAAATGCACACAATCTCAATGTAAAATATGGTCGTACTCCAACAAAAGCTGAATATGATGAATGGAACTCTGATATAATGCCAGATGGTACAGGCTTACCAGAAGGTCAAGGCACTGCGGATGAAGGTTCGGAAATTTATGAAGCAAAATGCGTCATGTGCCATGGTGACTTTGGTTCAGGTGGTGGTGGTTATCCATCACTTTCTAAAGGAAATGCTTATGATTTACATAAAACATTGACAAATCAAAGAATTAAACCAGATACTGATGGTCCTGTTCGTGTTTTTGGTACATACTGGCCACAAGCTAGTACATTGTGGTGGTACATTAAAGATGCAATGCCACATCCGATGACTGATAGTTTAACAGATGATGAAGTGTATGCTTTAGTTGCATTTATTCTCAATGCAAACGAAATGAGTATAGATGGTATAGAAGTTGACGATGAGTATGTACTTAATCGTGAAAAATTCTTAAAAATAGAAATGCCTAACAGGGATGGATTTGAACCTAAAATTGATGGCCCACAAGGTCCTGAAAATGTACGTAGGTTTTATGCAAATGCACGTAACTTTGGCGGACAAAGATATGATATAAAAGATCCAAATTCAAGATGCATGGAGGGTTGTCAAGAGCCAACTGCAAAGGTTGTCTATATTCAAGGTGCTGGTATTAGTGATTTTCACCCGCCTTTATCGGCAGTGAGAGATCTTCCAAAAGAAAAAGAGGAGTCTCACTTTGATGCAAAAAAAGCATATGCTACAAACTGTGCCATGTGTCATGATACTGGTGCCGCACCGGCACCAGGTGACAAAGCCGCATGGTCTGCGATCATTGCACAAGGTATGGACAAGGTCTATGAGAATGGTTTAAAAGGAACTGACTCAGGAATGCCTGCTAAAGGTGGTTCTTCACTCTCTGATAAACAATTCAAATTAGTTGTTGACTATATTGTCAACCAAAGTAAATAAACAAAAAGGACAAAATAATGGAAAGAAGAAAATTTTTAAGCATAACTTTAGGTACATTAGCATTAGCTGTTGTACCTGCGAGTGTAAAAGCAGAGGATTATAGAAAACTAAAACCAACTGTATGGACAGCGCACACTGTTGATGAAGCTATTAAAGCAATGTACGGTTCAACTACACTTACAATGGAAGGTGTAACGTTAAAAGCTCCAGATGTAGCAAGTAATGGTGGTGCCATTCCTGTTGACTTTTCAACAGATAAGGATGTAAAAACAATCGCTGTATTTCAAGATGCAAACCCTGAAGCTGCTGTTCTTGTAGTAGAAACAAATAAATACAGTGTAAATAAATACTCTATTAAAATCAAAATGGCAAAATCAGGAACAATCACAATCGTTGCTGAAGGAAAAGATGGCAAACTATATGCTGCTAAGAAAACATTAGATGTTGCACTTGGTGGATGTGAAGGTTAATCCTTTCTCATTTAAAAAAAATTAAAATAAACAAGGAAATAAAATGGCTGGAATTAAAGCAAAAGCAAAACTAAAAGGTGGCGTTGTTAAAGTCAAAGCGATGATAAAACATGAAATGATGACTTACAACATGGCAGAGAAAAAAACTGGCAGCAGAGACAATGCAAACTTCATTACTCACCTCAATGCAACTATAAATGGTGAAACTGTACTTGATATGTCAACTTCGCAGTTCTTATCAAAAAACCCAATCTTCAAATTTCAATGTAAAGGAATTGGTGCAAAAGGTGATAAAGTTCTATTAGTAGCAACGGACCTTAAAGGTAAAACATATAAAGGTAAAGCTAAAATTAAATAATTTTATTCTTTATTCAAGGGCCAAATATTTTTTTGGTCCATACTCTCTCTATTTCTAAATAACAGCATAATAACTATTATATTAAATACATTAACGAGCATATATATGAAAAAAAAGATACAAGGAAAAGTTTTACAGCTATTTATCACAAAAGATGATGCAAATAAGACAAGAATACAAACAACAACTATAGATGCTGATAAAGATGGGGTTTTAAACGACAAATTTTATAGAAAAAATGATCAAAGAGCTATCTTAATTACCTCTTTGCAAAGCTATGAAATGGCTATAAACAATGGCATTGATTTATTTGAAGGAGCATTAGGTGAAAATATATTAATAGACATCAATCCCTATCACTTAAGAGCTGGAGAAACATTACGTATTGGTAATGCAATGCTACAAGTCACGCAAAACTGTACGCTCTGCAAGGGTCTTACAGCAATCAACTCAAAACTTCCAAAGCTGCTCAAAAATGACAGAGGGATATTTGCAAAGGTTATAAATGGAAGCGTAACAATCAAAGTTGGAGATTTTGTAAATCTCTTTTCCCATTAATATTATTTATACTAAAATAATGGTAGAGTTACAGTGCATCTAGTGTGTGAAAAAGTATCCAAAATTTGAAGCATTAACACCTTTAATAATATCAATTTAGGAAGGTAAAAACAGCAATACTCCTATAGAAAGTTTTGAGACAGAGTTTGGAGGTGAACTTGAGCCATTAGTTTTTTTAGGTGTTGACAACTGGATTACAACATTTGATATAGAGATAAAGAGTCTATCAAGCCTTTAGGCATGATTACAGATATTCTTACAGAGATGACACAATAGTGACTATAAGAAAATACAAAGGAAAAACTCAATGGATATAAAACGTTTTTTCTATGAGTATGGTGAAAAAGTACCTGGATACGATGTTACAGTAATAAATGAGAGAGAAGCACGTGCTGCTGCAGGTATACTTGGGATGCTTGGCACTCTCGTCATATTTATAGGAATAGGCTTTAACCATATTATAGTTGCAAGAGTATATATAGCATTCTTATTTTTAGACTTTACAGCAAGACTTATTAGTCCTAAATATTCCCCTTCATTACTTTTAGGAAAGTTTATAGTTCAAAACCAAAAACCCGAATATGTCGGGGGACTGCAAAAACGTTTTGCCTGGTCATTAGGTTGGTTAATATCACTTCCAATGGTCTACTGGTTTGTGCTCCACTGGGATATTACCTTTTACAAGGTGCTTATATGTGTTTTATGTATAACATTAATGTTTTTAGAAAGTGCTTTTTCTATATGCATAGGATGTATGATATACAAAGCTATCACTAAAGAAGGTCCAAAACACTGTCCAGGTGGAGTATGTGAAGTGCAACAAAAAGAGCCTATACAGATGTTTAATACTACACAAAAATTCATTGCAGGGGCTACTTTTGTAGCACTCATAAGTGGTATTTACCTTTTTCTCGTAAAAACAGAATCTAAAACATTCTTTGGTGCCTTTTTGCATGATGCTCTCCTTACAAAAGAACAACTGCAAAAAGAGAAAGATGAAGCATATCAAAAAGCACTTGCCAAAGAGTTTGGTGATGACGAGGATTTTTAATACTACAGTTTAATGACTGTAGTACCTTATAAGACCATCCATTCTTGCACCCATATTTAACAAAAGCATATCTGCTATAACTAATGCTGCCATTGCTTCACACACTATACTACCGCGAATTGCAACACAAGGATCATGTCTACCTTTGAGTGAAAAATCAACCTCCTCATTAGTAGTTGTAACAGTATGCTGCTCTTTAAATATAGAGGGTGTTGGTTTAAAATAGACATGTAACACTATATCTTCTCCATTACTGATACCTCCAAGTATACCACCCGCATGGTTAGATTCAAAACCTTTGGCTCTTATTTGATCATTATTAAGAGAACCTTTTACTTTTGCACTGAACACACCATCTCCAATCTCAACGGCTTTAACAGCATTGATACCCATCATAGCATCTGCCAAAACAGCATCTAATTTATAATAAAGCGGTTGCCCTAGACCTATGGGGACACCTTTTATAACTACACGAGATGCACCACCAACAGAATCATGCTCATTTTTAGCTTGCAAAATTGCCTCTTTTTGTGCTGCTTCCTTCTTCTTGTCTAGTGCATAAATGATACTACTCTTTGCAGCTTCATAGTCAAACTCTTCTGCTTGAATACCTGCAACTTCACTAATACCACTTTGTACACTAATTCCTAACTTCTTCAGCATTAACTTTGCAATAGCCCCTGCTGCTACTCTTGCTGCTGTTTCTCTAGCAGAGCTTCGTCCTCCGCCTCTATAATCACGTATGCCATACTTATGAAAATAGGTAAAATCTGCATGACCTGGACGAAATATATCCTTAATATTTGTATAATCTTTCGATTTTTGATTTGTATTATATATAATCATTGCAATTGGAGTACCTGTAGTTTTTCCCTCAAACAAACCGCTTAAAATTTCTACTTTATCAGCCTCTTTCCTTGCTGTTTCAAATTCACTTTTGCCTGGTTTTCTTCTATCAAGTTCACTTTGTATATATACCTCATCGATATCGAGCCCAGCTGGAACACCATCTAAAAGACAACCTAGTGCCTTTCCATGAGATTCTCCAAATGTTGAAAATCGTAATTTTATACCAAAACTGTTCACTACTTTTCCTTATTAAGCATATTAACAGCAACTCGCGCTGCTTCTTGCTGTGCTATTTTTTTACTTTTTCCACTTGCTCTTGCATACTCTTTCTCTTCTATAAACACGCCCACTTCAAACTCTTTTTGATGGTCAGGCCCACGCGATGCTAAAACTCTGTATTCAGGCGTAATCCCAAAACGTGCCTGTGTAAGTTCTTGCAGTGTTGTTTTAAAATCACGAAACAGAGAATCCAAAGAGATCTCGTCATGGTTTTCTTCTATAAGATTAATCGCGATTCTTTGTACTTCTTGCAATCCTGCTTCTAAATAGATAGCACCCATAATTGCTTCAAAAGCATTAGAGAGTAATGAAGATTTTTCACGTCCACCATTATTATCTTCCGCATTAGAAAGCAAAATATAATCACCAAGATGTAAGGCACGTGCCAATTTGTCAAAGCCTGTCTCATTTACTAAAGAGGCTCTTATCTTTGAAAGTTTTCCTTCATCAGATGTACGAAATTTCCTAAAAAGGTATTCACCTACTACAAGATCAAGGACAGCGTCTCCTAAAAATTCCAATCGCTCATTATCGTAGGGCTGTTTATAGCTTTTATGTGTCAGCGCTTCGATAATGAGCTTTTTGTCATGAAATTTATACCCAAGTTTCTCTTCCAATGTTTTTATATCTTTATGCATAAAAATCTCCTCATCCTTTTAGTGCCTCTTTTGCCTGTTGAGCAGCCTCTTTTGCCAAAATATCGCACCTTTCATTCTCTGCATGCCCATCATGCCCTCGCACCCAAATTGCATGAATTTTATGTGGCTTGGCAACTTCAATGTACTCTCTCCATAGATCTGGATTTTTTACTTTTTTAAAATCTCTCTTGATCCAGTTTTGCAACCATTCATTGATTCCTTTTACAACATAAGATGAGTCAGAGACGATATCCACTTCACAAGGCTCTTTTAATGCCCTTAACCCCTCTATAACACCTTTAAGTTCCATTCTATTATTCGTTGTATGCAATTCTGAACCTAAGAGCTCTTTTTCACTCTCGCCATATCGTAAAATCACTCCATATCCTCCGGGACCCGGATTGCCTAGAGCACTGCCATCACTGAAAAGAGTTATTTTCTTCACTAAATTCCTTGCCATAATCTTTACTTAAACTATATTCTACTCTTGCTGTATCTATTGCATGACATGTACTACAGCGATGAAATGCAAAAGGGTATGTTCCTTTGCAGTTATCACATACATACGCAAAGCTAAGTGTTGCACTCGACTTTCCCTCAAGTTTTATAAGCACATCGAGTTCAAATATTCTACTGTCCCTCACAAGCTTTACATCACCTCTTGCTGTATAGAGCTCTCGTAAATATCCATTGTTTGTAATTATATCCAAATTCAAATCTTTTGAATCACATCTCCAAAATAGTTCACTTAAAAGATCACTTTTAGAGCTGTCAATATTCTCCCAGGCAAGTTGTGGATCTACTTTAAATATATAATCAAATACCAATAGTGCAAGGTGATGAGAGGTTTTATAAATTTCCAAAAGCTTTTGCACCTTCTCTGCTTTTGAGAGAGTTTGTGATTCAAGACAATCTAGGGCATGGATATAGGCGCTCTCAAGTGCAACATCCTCTTTGAGTTCATCTAAAGGTTCTAATACCTCTAAAGCTGATTTATAGTCTTTCATATACTCATATACAAGCAACAGATAGTGCAAAGCTTCTGGCGTTCGAGGATTTTTTTTCAATATCTCTAAGAAAACTTGTTTAGATCGCTCTAAAAACCCTGCTTTAAAGTATGTTTTACCAAGCAAAAACATTGTTTCTCTAGTAGCATTTTTATTGTCAAGTTTCAGTATTTCGTTATATATCTCTATACTCTTTTCATAATCACCATTCTTGTAATATGCATTCGCAAGCAACAACCATGATTTTTGTGACAAGTTCCCATCCGATATTAGCACCTTAAGCTCATCATGCGTAGGGAGCGTATGAAATTGCTGCAAGAACTTACTTAATTGCCGAGAATCTTCTCTCTTTTTATATCGTCCCCACCAATAAGAAAAAAAGGTAATAACAAATATAATAGTAAAAAAGATAATAATGGAAAAAAGAGGATCACGAAACTCTATAAAAAAAATATCCATTAGTCGTATACCACCAAACCATAATCATTTTTCAAATTATAAAAAGTTGCATCTGCAGATATCTCCAAATCTTTCATTCTTCCTAATTGCACAATCGAGCTTTTTTTCACTCGTATTCCATGTTCTGTAAAAAATCTTTTTATATTGACAAATTTTACATCTTCTACGAATTTATATTCAAACATTGTATGCAACTTCATCTTTTCACTCACGAACAGGTGTTCATTTACATGCAACTGATCTGATGCATATTTTATAGGTAAATAACCAGATAAATCGGTTAATATCTCTTCTACATAAGCATGTTTTTTTGGAAGTGTTTGCTTTTGAATAAAAACATATTTGTTGTTCAATTTTATGGTCTGTGTATTTTTCCAGTATTTATAAGCAGGATTGGAAATTCTCAGTTTTGTATAGACCTCTTTCCAGAGCCAAAAAGAGTTTAAAGTATTTGGAAGATGTGACAAAATTAAACTCCTTGCAAACTACTGTAAATATTATATAATATCTTTATAAATAGTTTTATTAAGAAGTTTCAAGCTCTACTGATTAGAATATAGCAGTTACAAATTTTGTCACAATAAATCCACCAATTACAAGCCATACAAACATTGCTCCAGCAGTGTAAAGCGGTGCGAGTCCTAAGCCTTTAAATTTAGAAAATATTGTTCCCATACCAAGAGCTGTCATTGCCATTGTTAAAAGAAATGTATCTATTTCATTAATGATATCTACAATATTTTGAGGAACAAGATGCAAAGAGTTAAAACCTGCTATACCTATAAAGTAGACTGCAAACCATGGAATCACAAGTGTAACACCACTTGCAGTAGCACCACTTTTTTTTGCTTGCATTGAAAGATAAATTCCAAGAATAATAAGCATTGGCGCAATCATAATAACACGTGTCATTTTTACAATAACAGCAGAGTTTGCCATCACTTCAGGTGCACCTGGAACTGAGGCAGGAACAGCGACAACCTGCGCCACTTCATGAATTGTTCCACCTACATATATACCAAACTCTTCAGGGGTCATGTGTAAAAATCCTGTTGCAGGTTCGATAATTGTTGTATAAAGTACAGGGTATAAGAACATTGAAATTGTTCCAAAAAGTACAACCATCGAAACTGCCACAGCAGTCTTATGCCCTTCTGCTTTTAATACTGGCTCAGTTGCTAAAACTGCTGCAGCACCACAAACTGAAGCACCTGATGCAGTAAGCATTGATGTGTCTCTATCCATTTTAAAGATTTTTATACCAAGATATGTTCCAAGAATAAACGTTGTTGAGAGCATAATCAATGAAACAGTAAATCCACTAAGACCAACATCCATTATTTGCTGAAAAGTTATACGAAAACCATAAAACACAATTGCAAAACGAAGAATCTTTTTCCCAGAGAATGTAATACCTGTACTCCATGCACTTGGAATATGGTTATGAAGTGTATTTGCATAAAAAATACCTAAAACAATACCAATAACAAGCGGAGAAATACCGATTGACTTCACAAATGCAATTTGAGCGATAGCAGTCGCTGCTGCTGCAAAAATTGCAACAAAAATAATACCAGAGATAGTACCTTTTCTATTTTCCTTAGAAAATGCCATAGATTATTACCTTTTATGTTAAATTTTATAAAGAGAATTGAATTATAGCAAATTTTTATGCTAGTGAAGAAATAGGAAGATTATTTATAATAAATATGTAAAAACTGCACTTTACATGCAGTTTCTTTATAATTTACTTTGCTTGCAAAAGAATAGACTCTTTTGGAAATACAAAGATTGTCTGTCGTAATACAGAAACTACTTTACTTGGTTTACCATCTTTTTCCAATGCATATGCATGAATAGTAATAGGAATTATTGTATCCTTTCTTTTATTCTTAGCTAACATCTCTGTTGTTCTTAATGTTACGATTTTTTTCTTTTTCACACCTGGTATAACTTTAAACGGCTTTGTTGGTTTTACAATTGTAATCTTACCCTCCATGCCCTTTGGAGGAATTACGTCAAAGAAGAATTCCATAGGCTCATTCTCTGTATTTTGCAATAAAAAGATATACGAGTTATCAACAGCAAACTTATTATTTCCAAGATGTTTTACAGAGTAAAGTCTTGTCTCTTTATTAATATTTAACAGCATATGCTCTTTTGTTGTACTCATATAACCAAGTGCAAACATAATTCCCACAAGCAATACCATGTATGCTATGATTTTTGGACGGAAATACTTTGTCTTCCCTTTTCTTTCTACAATTTCATAATCACTTGACCATGTAACTAAAGATGGCTTTCCAAGTTTAGCCATAACAGCTGTACATGCATCGACACACTCTAGACAGTTAATACACTCAAGTTGCAATCCTTGTCGAATATCAATGTGTGTTGGACAGACTGTCACACACTTCTCACATGTTGTACACTCAGCATTAGGATTAATGTTTAATAGATCTTTTTGCTTATTCACAAGCTTTTTATGACCACCATGCTCATCATCTTCATAAATTTTCCCACCACGGTGTTCATCATAAAGTGCCATAATTGTATGTTCATCATATAGAACCGACTGCACACGTGAGTAAGGACAAACATATACACAAAAGTTCTCTTTCAAAAAAACAATGTCATATATTAAAAAGGCTGCAATTCCAATCACAAAACCTATCATTGTTAAGTGCTCACTAGGATTACTTAAATATTTAAAAAAGTCTTCAGGAGGCACAAAATACCAAATAAAATTCGCTCCGGCAACAATAGCTAATAGAGACCAAATCATAATTGCTATTGCTTTTTTTACTCTATTTTCAGGCTTGGACATATCTGGTTCTTGTTGCTTATTGCTAATTCGCTTACGCAAATGCAACAGTTTTGTTTCAATTAAATCACGATAGATAACACGAAACACAGTCTGTGGGCATACCCATCCACAAAATACACGACCACCTAAAACAGTCATACCAAAAATACCAATAAATAGCAACATTAATATAAATGGCATTAAATACATCTCTTGCATATCAAACTGAATAAATGCAAGATCTAGTTTCATTTTGTCAAAACTCAATAAAAAGAAGTGATGTCCATTGATTTTAATCCACGGTAATACCAATGCAACAATAGTTGCCAATGCATATACATAGTATCTTTTTATTCTCCAAGGTGTTGGTATTTTAATACCCTTTTTTTCTTCACTCATCTCTTTTCTCCTCTATTTAATCTGGACATATTATTGTATTAATAACCTGCTCTTCTGGATCTTCTGGTATTTTAGCTACAAGGGAACCTGAAGCAATTTGTTTTAGTTCTCTTGATTCTATATAATCTTTCAAAGAACTTCTACTTACATTTAAAAGACGTGCCATTTCGCTAACACTCTTTTTCTCTCTTATATACTCGATGATTTCATTAAAATAAACATCAAATTTAGAGTTTGACCGACTCCCTTTTGGTCTGCCTATCATCTTTTTTGCATCATTTTTTAATTTTTGACGCAACTGATCCATAATCCCTAAAATCAGCATCGCACTACTCTCTTGAGATATTATAACAGAATGCTTTATAATATGTACTGTATATCTGTTTTTTAACAAACAACTTATTATTTGAATCAAATCTTCCATATTTGTTGTTAAAGCCCAAACATCATATATCAATAATGTAGCTGCTGCCTTGGACTGAAAATAAGACGTTACGTTTGTCCTCTCGTCTAGACGTTTATTTTGGGATGTATAGTCTATAAATTCATCATCAATAACAAGATTATTTGCTACCGCATACGAATTTATATACTGTAATTGTTCATGCGCAGATAAAAAATTTTTATCTGGTCGTATATAGACAACTGTCATTTAACGGTTAAACCTCTTGTATTTTTGATTTTCATCGTCATTATACACTTTTGTGACGATGAAAGTCAATATATTTGAATATTATTTCGTCAATTTATTGTTTATAATGCCTAAAATAGTAAAATTTACACTGGTATAACAGCAAATTTTATATGCATAAATGGTAAAATTACAAAAATTACAAAAGATTTGATTTTATGACAACAAAACAATACATCTTAGAAACTATTAAAAAGCGTCCACTTATTATAGACGGTGCAATGGGTACACAACTCCAACAGCGTGATGACAAAATTCCAAAAGAGGCTTGGGAGGGAAATGAGGGCTGTAATGAACTTCTCAACGTGACAGCTCCAGATATTATGAATGAGATATTCCATGCCTATCTCACAGCAGGAGCTGACTTCATTACTACAAACACCTTTGGCTCATTTTCCTGGGTTTTAGATGAGTACAACATAGCTGATCGCGCTTATGAACTTACTCGTGCTGGTGCAGAACTTGTAAAAAAACAGTGTGAAGCTTTTTCTACTCCCAAGCATCCTCGCTTTTGTCTTGGCTCAATCGGTCCGGGAACAAAACTACCATCACTTGGACATATTACCTATGATGAGATGTATGAAGGATATACAGAGTTTTGTATTGCTCTTATTGATGGTGGAGTGGATGTTTTTTTGATAGAAACAGCACAAGATCCTCTCCAAATAAAAGCTGCCTTACATGCAATACAAGAAGCAAACCGACAAAAAAATGTTGCTATTCCAATTATGGTCTCTGTTACAATCGAACTTAGCGGAACAATGCTCATAGGAACAGATGCACAAACAATTGCAACCATTATGGAGCCTTTTGATATTCTCTCTCTTGGGTTTAACTGCGGAACAGGACCTGAACAGGTACTCAAACATGTCAAAACACTCAGTGAACTTTGGGCGAAACCAATCAGTGTCCATGCTAATGCTGGTCTTCCTCAAAACCGTGGAGGATATACCTACTATCCTATGGGACCTGATGAATTTGTAGCACAACAGGAGAAGTTTTTAGCCTATGACGGTGTAAGCTTTTTGGGTGGCTGCTGTGGGACCACCCCGCAACACATTCGCGCTCTTGTTGATAAAGTTACGACTATTACGCCAAAAGAGCCATCAGGTTCTCACCAAAACTCCATTGCCTCACTCTTTAACACGGTTCCCCTTATGCAAGAACCTGCACCTTTACTTGTAGGAGAGCGATCCAATGCAACAGGATCAAAAGCTTTTAGAGAACTCCTGCTTGCAGAAGATTATGAAGGAACACTCTCTGTAGCACAGCAGCAGGTTCGCGCAGGAGCACATGTACTTGATGTCAATGTCGGCTTTGCTGGTCGTGATGAGACAAAAGATATGACACATGTTATGGAGATGTATGCGCAAAAGATTCCATTACCACTTATGCCAGACTCAACGCAGACAAAAGGACTTGAAACAGCCTTGAAACATATTGGCGGAAAGCCAATCCTCAACTCTGTAAATCTTGAAGATGGTGAACCCAAATTTGATGCAGTATGTCAATTAGCGAAAAAGTTTGGAGCAAGTCTTGTTTGTCTTACTATTGATGAAAAAGGTATGGCAAAAACTGTTGAAGACAAAATTAAAGTTGCTGAACGCATTATCGACTTAGCAACAAACCGTCATGGAATAAAAAAAGAAGATCTTGTTTTTGATGTCTTGACCTTTACTCTCGCCTCTGGAGATGAAGAGTATTTTGATGCAGGAATCAATACCATTGAAGCCATACGACAACTTCGACAAAAGCACCCTGAAGTAGGAGCAATTTTAGGGCTCTCTAATATCTCTTTTGGACTTGATAAAGATGCAAGGCCCTACTTAAACTCTATGTTTTTACACCATTGTATTGAGGCAGGGCTCACTTCAGTTATCATCAATGTAAAGCATATCATTCCCCTCAATAAAATTCCAAAAGAAGACCAGGAAATTTGTGATGATTTAATTTTTAACCGCAAGCCAAACGGAGAGGCACTTTTTAACTTTATAGAGCACTTTTCATCGAAAGAAGCTGTAGACAATGATGTTGTGGATGAAGAGTATCTCAAAATGAGCGATGAAGAAAAAATTGCAAAACTTTTAATGGACGGTGACAAAGATAGAATGATTCCGCTTGTAGAAGAGGCACGTCATAAAATAGCACCAGAAAAAATTGTTAATGAAATTTTAATTGATGCCATGAAAGTTGTCGGTGAACTTTTTGGCTCAGGGCAGATGCAACTCCCTTTTGTGCTGCAATCTGCGGAGACTATGAAAAAAGCAGTTGATCATCTAAAACCATACTTACCAAAAGTTGAAAAAGAGACAGATACAACACTTGTACTTGGAACAGTCAAAGGCGATGTGCATGATGTTGGGAAAAATCTTGTTGATATCATTCTTTCAAATAACGGATATAGAGTAATTAACCTTGGCATCAAGGTAGAATTGGATAGTTTTCTCCAAACACTCGAACAATCAAATGCCCAAGCACTTGGTATGAGTGGTCTTTTGGTTAAATCAACGCAAGTAATGCTCGAAAATCTCAATATCATGCAGGAAAAAGGTATTAAAATTCCTATACTTTTAGGTGGAGCAGCCCTTACTCGTGCTTTCATAGATGATTTTTGTCGTCCTGCTTACGATGGTCCTATTTTTTATTGTAAAGATGCTTTTGATGGTGTAACGGCGATGAGCCGTATTGAAGCTGGTAATTTTGATACAAATTTACATCCTGATACAGAAGAAGTAAAACGTAAAGAAGTCAAAGAAGTTGTCATTCCTCCTTTTTCAGAGATAAAAATGCCTTCTCGTGATATACCTGTTCCAACTCCTCCATTTTGGGGAAGACGTGAAATAAAACTCACCCAACAACAGATTGAAATGGCCTTTGAGTGGATTAATCATAAAATACTCTTTAAATCCCGTTGGGGCTACTCCTCAAAAGGTATGACAAAAGAGGCCTACCAAAAACAACTCGACGAAGTTGTTTGGCCAGCATATGAAAAACTCAAAAAACGATTCATCGAAGAAAAACTTTTTGAACCAACTATACTCTATGGATACTGGCCATGTAGAAGTGATGACACCTCTTTACTTATTTTTCCAGAAAATGAAGGTTGGTTTAGTGAAGAAGAGGTTAACCGTGAACCTTTAGAGCATATTATTGGTCGTGCAGAAGAGGTATTTAACTTTCCACGACAAAGAAAAAAACCGCACCGTGCATTAAGCGATTTTTTTCATAATGATAGGCATGATGTTATTGCTCTTACCTGTGTCAGTGCTGGAAGTAAAATCAGCGATGCTGAACGTGAAATATATGAAAGAGGTGATTATACAGAATATTATCAGTTTCATGGACTCGGAGTCGAACTAGCTGAAGCACTTGCAGAAATTGCACACAAACAGATCAGGCTTGATTTAAATATTGCTAAGGATGAAGGAAACACTCTTGGTGATGTGCGTATGAACAGATACCAAGGCAGCCGTTACTCCTTTGGATACGCAGCATGTCCAGACCTAGAACTCAATCGTCCTCTATTTAATCTTTTAAAACCTGAAGAGTTTGGCATTGAATTAAGTGAAACATTTCAGATTCATCCAGAACAATCAACTTCAGCACTCGTTGTCTACCATCCTGAAGCTACATATTATAATGTGTAAGTTCAGTTAGTAGTCATATTTGGTAAAATGATTATATTTAATCACTTGATTGAGCACTTTTATATATTGGGGACCCATTTCAGAATATTTATCAAGACCAACTGTTATTTTGTAAGGATCATCATAAAGTAGGCGTAACTTTCGAAATTCACTATATGCTTTTCCTGTTGCCATCATTTCATAATAAGCACGGATTGCATCTTGCAATGTATCAAATTTTCGTAGCCATATAGTACGCGTTTCACCTCTTTTTTCACCAGCTGCAATACGTTTTTGTTTTGCATTACTACTCCACATTCCAAAAACATTGTTTGCCTCTTTAAAAAATCTTGATGTAGCCCATGCACTCTCCACTGCAGCCTGAGCTAAAGTAATACTTATAGGATGTGGTTTTAAACGAGCTAAAAGATCCATATCACTTGTAGCCTTATACTTTTTTTTCAGCAATCTAACTTCATCTAAATTTGTCTTATTTTTGATATCTTTAGCAATGCGCTCATACCTTTGCATGAGCTCACTATGCACCTCAGTAATGGCAGGAAGCAATAGTTGTATAAATCGTTTCTTTTTCTCTTTTACAGAGAGATGGTGAGGAGGTGCTTTTTTCACTTCTTGCTTTGTAATATTATCTTCATTAAACCCAAATAATGAGAGGCTTATGCACAAAAGTAATACTAAGTTGATAATTTTCATATTTTCTTCTTATTTTGATGTTCCATGTAATGAAAACTATTGTAACTGAATAAAAATAAAATATATATAAATATCTTTTAGTACTCTATCTTCTTCTATACGAGAGTGCTTCGAGAATATGTTCTTTTTCAATCACTATCGACTTTTCTAAATCTGCTATTGTTCGAGCAACTTTTTGTACTTTTTTTATACTTCTAAAAGAGAGTGCAAATCTCTCTATAGCAGTTTGCAAAACTTTTTGAGCAGCACTACTCATCTTACAATGCATTTCCAATTCTTTATCTGAGAGATGTGCATTAAAACTACTCTGTCCACGTTTTTTACAAAATATATGTGCTTCAACGACCATTTTATGCATCTCTTTCGAAGTAAAACTTGCCTTATCCTCTGCATTGACATTTTGCATCACTACATGTAAATCTATTCTATCTAAGAATGGTTCAGAAAGCCTGTTTTTGTATTTTTGAATCTCTAGATCACTACATCTGCACTCTTTATGAGTATCAAGTAAATTACCACAGGGACAGGGATTCATAGCCCCTACAAACAAAAATTTAGCAGGATACTCTACCTTGGAATTTACTCTTGAAATTCTTATTTTAGCATCTTGCATTGGCTCGCGCAGTGCTTCTAAAACTGCCTTTGAAAAGTGTGGTAATTCATCAAAAAACAGTATGCCATTATTTGCAAGTCCTACCTCCCCTATTTTTGCCTTATGGCTTCCTCCACCAAATATACTAGCTGGAGTTGCACTGTGATGTGGATTTTTTAATGTTCTATGCGGTTTAAATGTCGGCTCATACCCCTCTAAAACTTCAAGTTTTGCAACATCTAATATTTCACTCTCCGTCATCGGAGGCAAAATATAGCGCAGTCTATTTGCAATCATACTCTTACCACAACCAGGACTTCCTTCTAGAATAATATTGTGAAATCCTGCCGCTGCTATTAAAGCTGCTCGTTTTGCAATCTCTTGCCCTTTTACATCTATGAAATCTTCCGCATACTCTTTTATATAGTAGTACTTCTGCTCCTCTATTTCATAATAGGGATAATGCATTTCACTTTGCTCAATGCTAGGCAATATATTCTCTTGATTGTTGAATATTTCTACTGCTTCATTTAAATGTTTTACTCCATAAAAAGAGACATTTGGAATTTTTGAGAGTTTCTCTAAAGACTCAAAAGGGACAACAGCCTGTGAAATAAGCCCCTGATTTGCCAAAGAGAGTATCAAAGGGTAAAGCTGAATATTTTCTTTGACTCTCCCATCTAATCCTAATTCGCCAAAAACAAACCATTCCTTTAAATCTGTATCACTTTCCTGTAAAAGAATCAGCAAGGCCATACTCAAATCAAACTGAGACCCTGATTTAACAAGTTCTGATGGTGCTAACAAAAAAGTAATGCGCTTTGGAGGAAAAGAGAAGTTATTACTCAAAAGTGCAGACTTTACCCGCTCTTTTGATTCCGTAATTGCGATAGAAGCCATCCCTACAATTGAAAAAGAGGGCAGTCCTTTTGTCAGTGTTGATTCAACATCAACAACCTTGGCATCAACACCCTCATATGTCGCACAACGAACTTTTTTCATAGAGCTAACCTTCTTTTAATTGCTTCTATCATAACAAAATGCTATCCATGAAAACAATAAAATGACATATTGATATATTTTTACGACTTTTTACTACTTTTTCGCTCTTTTTGTATTCTTTTATACTCTTTTTCAAACTTTTTTCGACGAGAGTATGAAAGTTTATCTATAAATAAAATACCTTCAAGATGATCTATTTCATGTTGAATTGCTATTGCCAACAGCCCATCTGCCTCAAGTGTTTTTGTGTTTCCATATCTGTCTTGATAGTTGATAACAACATACTCATAACGTTTCACATCCTCGTAAAACTGAGGAACGCTTAAGCATCCCTCTTGATAAATTGCTTCCCCGCTCTTTTTTATCATAACAGGATTGATAATTTCAAGAAGATTTTCAGGAAATTGCGCTCCCTCTTCATCTGGTATATTTACTATAAGCGCACGAATTGGATGTGCGACTTGAATCGCCGCCAAACCAATACCATTTGTCTCCATCATCAGAGGATTCATTGCATCTAATAGCTGGTGCAAAGAAGCATCAAAATCTTTCACTTCTTTGGATTTTTCTCGCAATCTTTTATCTGGATACTCTACTATATTTAACTTCATTTGACCCAAAGATTTTTCCTCTTTTACGATCGTAAAGAAACAGCATAATCTGCATCTTTTTCCTCATATGCTTTTTCTATACCATCCATTGCACTCACAATGATCTCTTCAACAGAGTGTTTTGAATCAATATCTGTCACACCAATAGCAATTTTGAGCTGAACCTCTCTGTCTGCTAAAAAGAAGTTAGAGTTTGAAACTAAGTCACAAAGTCTCTCACTCGCTTTTTTTGCACTCTCTATATCTGTATGTTTTAAGAGCATAGCAAAAACACCATTGCCATAATGTGCAACTATATCACTACGCCTAGAAGTTTTTAGCAACAATCTCGCTATTGTTCGTGTCATCAAAAGAATCGCTTTGTCACTCTTGACACTTTTTTTAAGCTCACGAGAAAGTTCTATCATAATAAGAGAGCTCTTATGGTTAAATTCTTTGATAAGCCCAATTTCTTGCTCAATTTTTGTAAGCAGATAACGTTTATTATAAACTCCAAATTTATTATCAAATATTGTCTCATTCTCAACACTTTTTACAATTTTTGCAGTATCATCATAAATACTCTTCATTTGAGAACTTTGAGTTTTTAAAATAGAGTGGAGTTTTAAAACATCTCCTTCTAAATCATTTATAACACTTAGTGCTTCTTTTGTCTTCGGAGCAGTATCAAGCTCTTTTTTTCTTTTTCCTAAAATTTTTGTCATTAAAGAGATATTTTTATAGAGATTGGCAGTTACTGAAAGTATATTTTTGATTGAGCCAAAACCCTGTTTAAGATTTTGTTCCAAAATAATAGTGTTCTCGTCATCATTGTTTTCTTCAAGCTCTAAAATTGCATGAATCTGTTTTCGAAGACTTTCACTCTTATTTTCTAGCAATCTGTCAAAATAGAGTGCGAAATTATTTGGAGTAGGTGGTAGGTTATCTGCTATTAAAGCATTTAAAACCTCTTTTGCATAAACCTCAATATCGCTAGATGCGTTATCAATATCTGGGCTTGTTACAGCAGAGGAGTCTGTACTAGAATTCTCTGGACTCTTTTTTGTTTTCTTCTGTATTATCCCTGCCATAAAAACTCCTTACTCTTTCTCTGTTTTTACTAAAACTTTATCAATCATACCATAATCTTTTGCCTCTTTGGCACTCATAAAGTTATCACGATCTGTATCTTTTTCAATTGTTTTCATGCTCTGTCCCGTTTGTTTTGCTAAAATTCCATTTAACTCTTTTTTCATGCGAAGAATCTCCTCTGCTTGAATAGCAATGTCTGTTGCCTGACCTTGCGCTCCACCTAGAGGTTGGTGTATCATGATTCGAGCATGAGGAAGAGCATAGCGTTTTCCCTTTTCACCCGCTGCAAGTAAAA
>DQUE01000191.1 GCA_015662405.1 Sulfurimonas autotrophica
ACGGTGCGGTAATCATTTTAGACCTCCTTCAAATCCTGCAAAAAGTTGAAGTGTTGGTTTTAACACTTTGAAGTTTTCACAATATACATCTTCTTTCTCTTCCCATACTTGTATGATTTTTACTCTATTATCACTCTTGGCAAAAAATAGCTCTTGAGTTTTATTTTTTATCTCTGATATTTTTTGATCTATAACAACAAACTTATCATTGACTTGTCTAATCATGATAGATCTATCCCCATCATACATGCAACCTTCAAAAATAAAGTTTTTATTTTCATGCATGCTTTCCCAACTAGGTTTTGTTGTAAAAGTTTCTAATACTCTATTTGACATTTGAATATATCCCTCATAAGCACTATCTAACCCATCATAAAATGTTTTTAACTCTTCAACAGTTTTCATACTTTGCTCCATTTTCCACTAAATACACCATGTCCTCTGTTGACACTTCCACCAAGAGGCAACATGCCGTTGCAGATATCATCAAGTGTTTTTTCATACGCTTGAACACATCTCTCATCAATCTCTTTTTCTACTAATATCTCCATAACAAACGGTGTAGAATCAGAAATGGTCTTCTCTTGAAAAAGAGCTCCATCCATAGCACCACCTGTAAATCTATCTATCTTTACATGGTCAAATACTTTGGTCTGTTTTTTATCTTGATAGAGATCAGCAAAAAGAACTCTCCCTTTGCTTCCTTCATCTTTATCAGATTTTGCTTCACCAAATATTTCTGAAATACTTTCTCTTGCTTTCTCATTTCCAATAAACAGTTTTTCTAATAAATTGTAATGATATGTTGTTCTATGAGCAATCGCCCCTTTTATAGAACTTGCAGGAATAAGCACTTTTTCATCACTTAATCCACCTTTTTCATAATCAACAACTTTCTCATACACAGGAGTTGCATCTGCATCATCATCTCCAAAACCACTACCAAACATGAAAAAATCATCTGCTTTTAATTCTAATCTATATGTAGTATAGTTATCATCAGTTACAGTTGGCTTGAAAATAGCTCCAAAATCTTCATTTAAACTACTTGTTAAATTGATATAAGATTCATCATTTAACGCAAACATTGCCTCTTTAATCTCCAAAATTTTCAACTTTCCAAAACCTTTGGTGCTTCCACCACCAAGACGAAATGATGATTTAGAGAGTAAATTTAAGATATCTTTCCAAGTTTGTGAATCATTTTCATCTCCAATCATCTCTATACTAAACTTAAATCGACTCCCTTTGTAGAGAACCTCTTCATCAAATTTACTATGATCTTTCGCAATGCCCTTACTGGTGATAGCTGTGTGTTCTCTGATAGGCAGTGTGTTGAAGTTTTTCAAAAAATCATTTTTTTCTAATAGCAATGTTTCATGTACTTTATTGGTACTATCTAAGAGCAAAGCATTTGAGAAGATGACTTTTGAACCATTTGTTTCTCCAAAAATATCCTCTACATCCCCTTTATAATCTTTTCTTAGCACTCCTGCGATAGAAGTTCCTAAAATCATTGGCAATCCATTCCAATCTTTTTGAATCGGGCTATCTTGTAAAAAATCACTACTTCCACTTCCTACTTTTAACGGTGTTTGAGCTTCTATAGTTATATGTGCTATATATCTTTTAGTCATGTGTAATCTCCTCTCTCTTTTGCTTTGGCATAAGTGTTGCTAAAAGTTTTGTAAATCTAACATTTTTATCAATTGCATCTAAAAATATAGTTTCACCTTTTTCCCATTGTTTTTTACTCACACCACTATCAATAAAATTTTTCACTTTCTCTTGTATGTTTGAATCATCTGTTTCATTCTGATGACAAATACTTCTGATCAGTCCCCATTGTGATTTTGAAACTTCATTAAATCTTGATTTATGTTCTTTGATGAAAATTTGCACATCATTACTAACATCAAAAATATTTTTTTCTTCTTTTACTCTTTTTTCTAAAAAAGAGATAAGAGTTTTGTCAACTTCCTGACAAGAGGATTTCACTATATTGAGTGTACTCTTTGTATATGTTGGTTCAAGATCTTTTGTAAAAACAGGATTGATTAAAACTTCACCAAATCCTTCACTTAAAAATGCACCCACACCTAATTTTAATGTTTTCATATCCTCTGTTGATAATTTATCCAAAACTATCACGCTTCCCTTCTCAATCACCACGCGTGTATAATCTTTTGTCCTTCTTGCTCCGTTATAGGGTGTATATGATGTTGTTCTTATTTGACATTTATCCCATAGTATATTACACTGTGGACTAAGTCCTAAGTTTTCAGGACTAGGCTGATATGTTGGCATACCATTTTGCATATAAAGTGCCCATCTACTATTTGCATATAAAACAACATTTTCTGTTGTTTTGAAATCTTCAACATCATTAGTAGGTGTATCTATCTTTTCAATTTTAACACTTCCATATTGTGCAGATTTTGATTTTCCAAGTTGTTTTTTACCGATAAGTTTATCTGCGATGGTGTCGATATCAATATCTTCATCATATTTGACACTAAACAACCATGTTGTACCTTGCTTGATCGCAGAATAGCCATACATTTGACTATCTTTTGATTTTCTTTTCTTTGAATCATATGCTGATTTTTGTGAATAGTTATAGTCAAGTTCTACTACTTCACCCTCTTTTGTGATGTATCCAGATCTTATCTGTTTGAGTTGCTTATCTGCATAATCAGAAAAATTTTCAATAAGATGATGGTTTTCAACCACTCCACCCTCTTTAGGTTTAAAATATGTAAAAGGTATTTTATAGGTTGGTTTATCCT
>DQUE01000097.1 GCA_015662405.1 Sulfurimonas autotrophica
AAACTGGCCACTATAAGATAATAAAGCAGCTTGAAGAGTCATCCCGTAAAAAGCCATTAGAAAAGAGTAAATATGATAAAGAGTTAATCAATGTAGATGAGCGTGTGAATGTTGCTTATATGGTTTACACAGGAACACTGCTTAATATCTATCCTCTACCAGGAGATATCAATAATAAATGGATGAATCCGCAAGATGCGATTGAGAAGTTCCCAAAAGAGACTGCTGAGATGGTGAGAATGATGACCATGCATCTTTTTCAAGGGGTATTTATTGGTAATCAAGATGGCAATTGGACAAAAGCTACTCAAGCGATCCATTTAGTTGAGAAGTATCAAAATAAATTTGGAAGCGAAGTCATTCCTTCAGTGGAGCGTATTGAGTGGGAGATTTGGTACAATAAATTGGGACTTTTTGCTAAGCTTGTTCCACTCTATCTTATAGTTGGTATTTTACTTTTGATTTTTGCTTTTATTAATGTGATCAAACCGGCTTTTTCACTTAAGTGGATTATGAGAGTAGCTTGGACAGCGACAATTTTCGGTTTTGTTATTCATATTATTGGATTAGGTATTCGTTGGTATATCTCAGGACATGCCCCATGGTCTAATTCTTATGAGTCGATTGTCTTTATTGCTGCCTCTACAGTATTTGCAGGACTCTTTTTTGCTCATAGATCACCATTTACTTTAGCAGCTACACTCCTATTAGCAGGTATTACTATGGGGGTGGCTCACCTTAGCTTTATTAACCCAGAGATTACAAATCTAGTACCCGTGCTTAACTCTTATTGGTTGATTATTCATGTGGCTACAATTATCTCAGGTGATGGTTTCTTAGGGCTGGGCTCAATTCTTTCTCTATTGGTACTAATCCTCTTTATTATCCGAGGCAAAGGCAATGAGAATATTGATCGCTCAATCAAAGAGCTGACCAATATTGCAGAGATGAGTCTTATTGTGGGGCTTTTCCTTATGACTGTAGGAAATTTCCTTGGAGGTGTTTGGGCAAACGAAAGCTGGGGAAGATATTGGGGTTGGGATGCCAAAGAGACATGGGCAGCTGTCACAATTTTGATTTATGCTTTTGTTTTGCACCTAAGATTTATTCCAAAATTCAATAACCCATTTGCTTTCAACGTTGCATCAATGTGGGCATACAGTACGGTACTTATGACCTACTTTGGGGTTAACTATTACCTCTCAGGACTACACTCTTACGCAGCAGGTGAACCTGTACCTATTCCTACATGGGTCTATTATGGAGTGGCTGGATTGTTAGTGGTGACTATTTTGGCATGGTTTAACCGAAATATGAAAAATCCCAATGTGTAGATTAATATGTTAAAAGTTCAAGAAGATAGATACAACGGTATAATTATAAAGACAGAGACGATTCATGCTGTTGTATCTGATTTTGAACAAGCCCTTACTCATCTCTTAAAAGAGGCACATAGAAATCAAAAAAATCTTATATGGCTTGATCTCACTACTAATCAAGGTGAGCAGATTGCCATTGCTACACGCTTAGGCTTTGTCTTCCATAACTGTGAAGCACATCGTATGACCATGATTTACCGTGTCAAAGAAGATGCCTATATCCCTGTAGCACCTACACACACTATAGGTGTAGGTGCTGTTGTTATCAATGACAACAATGAGCTATTGATGGTCAGAGATCGTATTCATACCTCTAATTCTCTTTATAAACTTCCAGGAGGTATGCTTGAACATGCTGACAAATTTGCCCAAACTGTAGAACGTGAGGTCTATGAGGAGACAGGCATCATCGCTACTGTAGATAAAGTTGTGGGTTTTCTTAACTCTCACCCTTTTATGTACAACAAATCCAATATCTATGCTATTTTTCAACTTACAGCTCAAACTTACGATATAAAGGTGCAAGATACCGACGAGATAGAAGAAGCGATATGGATGGATATTGATGAGTTTTTTGCTCATGAGCAGATGTCAGAGTTTCAAAAAAATATCGTACAGTTTGCATTAAAAAACAGAGGAATGAAACTTATGGAGCTAAAAAGGCCAGGAAAGAAGCATATTGAGTTTTATGCTTGACAATCGTCACTACTTTATCACCTTGTTTCTCTTTGATGAAATAAAGTTGGTATCTGTTAGGAGGTTTGAGTTTTATACCTTCATCATCAAAGTTGAACCCCATTTTTAGTACTCCGTATCGAAAATAATGCCTAAAATAACCGATAAAAAGAGAATAAAAATAAAGAATCTGTAGAGGTTTTCATCGCTAAACCAATTGTTCATAGCCGTTCTCCTTTTTGGGTGAAACGTAAGTTTATACTAAGATTTTACTATTTTTTTAATCGCTTCTGAACAGATGATGAGTCCAAAAGCACCTGTGACGCCGACAAATGAACCCCCTGACTTCCGCGATAAGGCACACATTCTCAATTTTCAAAAATCTTAAGAATTTGTTTCTGAATTGGTGATGGATTTATTGGTAATAACTCATCATCAATTTTTAAAGCTATAATATGTTCAATGATTTTTCTAAGCAACCTCTGTGAGAACTTAAACCTAACATTATGTAGCCTCAATTTTCTCTCAAACTCTTTATATACAGCATATGCTACAAAGCTTATAAGTATATGCGCTTTTATTCTATTTTTAAGCCTATGATATATTGGTCTAATGCGTAAATCTGTCTTTGATATTCTAAAAGCTCTTTCAATATCATATTGATTTTGATAGTGTGCTATAACATCATTAGCCAATAGTGTAAAATCATTTGTTGCAAACCCTTTAATACCATCAAGTTTTTCATCTAATATTACCT
>DQUE01000095.1 GCA_015662405.1 Sulfurimonas autotrophica
TAATATACATTGTAGCGTATAAGCGTTGTCTCCTTTGATCTTGGATATCTACTATAAGCATACTCTATAGTCTCCCGACTTCGTTATGCTGCTTGATTTTCATTGTATTTTAGTGGGGAGTAATAATTTTAATTTTTTTGGCAAGGCGACAAGCATTTATATGATATAGTTTCAAGAAATAGACACTCTTTCAAAAATAATAAAGCTATATTTTGTTATAAATCGTCAGATTAAAAATAAGTATAAAATATAAGGTTTTTGAATATGGCGTTAATAATTAATGAAGAGTGTATTGCATGTGATGCATGTAGAGAAGAGTGTCCTACATTAGCAATTGAAGAAGGTGATCCGATATACTACATTGATCCTGATAGATGTACAGAGTGTGTAGGTATCTATGATGAACCTGCATGTATCTCTGTTTGCCCTGTTGACTGTATAGTTCCAGATAAAGACAATGTTGAAACTGTAGCAGAATTACAATTTAAATATAAAAATTTAGACCTAGACGAGTAATATATTGGCAAAACGTATTGCAGTTATAGACATAGGTTCCAATTCGGCTAGAATGGTCATATATGAAAAGGTATCACGTTTTGCCTTTCATTTACTTCATGAAGAAAAATCAAAGGTCAGAATTTCTGAAGATGCCTATAAACATGGTAGAGTACTCCAAGAAATTCCTATGCAAAGAACCTTTGATGCTCTGAGTGATTTTATACAAATTAGTGACTCTTTTAAAACAAAAAAGCTCTTTTGTGTTGCAACATCAGCGTTAAGGGATGCCCCAAATAAAAAAGATTTTATACAAAAAGTAAAAAACAAGCTTAAACTCAACATTAAAATAATTAGTGGTGAAAAAGAAGCATATTTTGGTGCTATAGCCTGTGCAAATCTTTTACCCCCACAAGATAATGCATTAAGCATTGATATCGGTGGAGGATCTACAGAACTTGCTTATATTGACAAAAACAGTGTTTCTCACCCTTTATCTTTAAAGCTTGGTACAGTGCGTCTTAAAGAGCTCTATTTTGATGCTGGTGATATTCAAGGGGCAATTGCGTATATTGATGAACAACTACAAAAACTGCCATTTGACAAAGTGAATACACTCATTGGAATTGGTGGAACTTTTAGAGCAATATCTTCTTCTATAATGAAGCGAGAATCTTACCCGCTCAATAAACTGCATGCCTATGAGTATGATATCAGTACACTCCAAACATTTCTCCAAGAGATATTACAAGCAAAAAACAACAAAGAGCTTAAAAGCTTATTTATTGACAGTAATAGATTTGATGTCATTCAACCTGGTACCCTTATCTTACAAAGGCTTATCAATAAAATAAATATTTCTAAAGTAATTACAAGTGGTGTAGGAGTAAGAGAAGGAGTCTATTTAGCTGACCTATTAAGAAACTCGCAACACAAATTTCCTCATAATTATAACACTTCAGTACGTTATATCATGGATACACATGTAAAAGACAAGCAATTTGCAAATAATCTCAATGCCCTGAGTAAAAAAATATTTGATTTGACTTATGAATATTTTGCAATTGACTACAAGTACAGATACAATCTTGCATTAGCTGCAAAACTATATCCGGCAGGAAGTAGTGTTCACTTCTATTCCCAAAACAAACACACTTACTATTTAATCACAAGCGCTCTTGAATTTGGCTTTAGCCATCATGATATTATGCTTATCGCAACCTTAACAAAGTATGCAAAAAACAAACTTCCTTCAAAGAAACACTTGCAGTTTTACAAAAAACTCCTTCCTCAAGAAGAAATCACAAAAATATTAAGTTTTTTACTCTCTTTAAGCATTGCACTTTTAAGCCATAGACCAAGAAACTTGGATTTTGCACTACATTTTGAAGGAGATACTTTACATGTAATCTCTTCTAAAAAACTCTATTTAGCAAAAGAAGCAGTAACTAAACTTACCTGCAGTCATCAAAAATTTAAAGTAGTGTTTTAAACCCAAATTATTTGGATTAAAACCTTTGCCCCATGGTAAACTCAAATGTCGATGTTTGGTCACCATCTTGAGGAGCTATTGGACGAACAAACATCAACTGTATAGGCCCTACAGGAGAAAACCACTCTAATCCTGTGCCATATCCTGCTCTTGAGATATTATTCGTCAATAAATCCTCCGTAGTATTATCTAAAATCGTTCCCCAGTCAGCAAAAACAACAAAGCGCATTTTTGCCTTTGGAATAAGAGGAAAACTTAACTCTAAATTATTTGAAAAAGTCTGTGTTCCACCTACTCTTCTTATCCCATCAGTTGCAGTGGCATCGGCTAGAGTCGGAGAGAGAGAGTATGCTTGATAGCCACGGACACTTCCTATACCACCCATATAAAACTTTTCAGCAAGTGGAATATATCCATTATCTATAATTGTATACAATCTTGCCTTGTACCTAAAGATAGCATCAAAGCCTACAAAATCATTCAGCCCATAATACTTGGCGAAATTAGTTCTTGTCTTAATAAAATTAGCTGTACCACCAAGTCCTGATTTTTCAATACTTTGCGAAAGTGTAAATCCCCTTCGAGGAAGATAATAGTCATCTGTGTTATCCCATTTTGCACTTACTGTTACACCACTTTTTGTATACGATTCAAATGGGTTTATACCGCCATAAACACTTGCATTGAAATCACTTCCAAATGTATAGCTATTTTCTGAGTAACCATATCCGATATATCCGCTGATATGACGAGTAAACCTATGCCCAACTCCTAAATTTAAACCAGCTGTTAAAACAGAGTAGTCAATATAATCAAAATCAGAGCGATAAATAGAAAAATTACCACTAAAATCACTGTCATTTAAACGTGGATTTGCAATAGTAAAAGAGTAACTTTGTGCTGTTTGTGATCTTTCAGCTTTGACCCCAATGTTTATTCCTGAACCCCAAATATTTCTATCATTGACACTTATATTCAACAAGAGTCCACCATAGCTGTCATATCCACCACCAAGCTGAATATTGCCAGTTGGTGCTTCTTTTACTTTGACAATTAAATCCATAGTTTTATTGTCAATTCTCTTCTCTTCTATGGTATTTCCATCAAAAAAACCAAGCCTACCTAGTGAAGCACGAGAGTCTCTCAAGTCAGTCAATGAGTATATATCATTTGGAGCCAGATACAGCTCTCTACGAATGACTCTATCAAGTGTTCTGTTATTTCCAGAAATCAATACATTTCTAATTTTAACTTTTTGGCCAGGAATAACTCTAAATACTACTTCAACAGTGTGTTCTTCTTTATTCTTTTTTAAGTCTGGAATTACTTGTACAAAAGCATAACCCAAATCTGCTACAACTGTTTTAATCTTTTTAGCATCATCCCTAAATGTTTTAATATTAAATACTTCACCTACTTCAAGAGAGATTACATCTTGGAGTTTTGCATCATCAACAACATGTTTTAATTGCTCAATAACTACATTAGTTATTTTATAAGGCTCCCCCTCCGCGATAAGATAGCTCATATCGGCACTGTAGTTATCAAAATCAACCCTTACAAAAGGCTCATCTACCTTTGCATCCAAATACCCATACTGCATATAATAGTCTCGAATACGTAAATTATCATACTCTAAATCTCTAAGACTCATTTTTCCGTCATTTTGACCCCAGAACCAGCCCATAAACTCTTCTTCTTTATTGGCTATTACATCATCAAAATCATCCGGATCCAAACCATACACACCACTATATTTTACTTTTTTAATGATAATCTCTTCACCTTCATTGACAACAAAGGTGACTTTGACACTTCCATTGTCAAGATATACTGTTTCTACTTCTACAACACTATCTATTTTTCCCTCTTGAGATATTGCATCAATAATCCGTTTTTTTGCGGCCTCAAGCTTTGCCTCATCATACAAGGTTCCCTTTTTTATTTGAATAACAGACTCTTTAATCTCATCATCATTCTCTTTCCAGCCCTTGAGTTTTACTTGAGAAATAATTGCTTTTTCTTTAAAATAAAAAGTCAATTTCCCATTTTTATCAAACTCTGTCCAAATATCATTAAAGTAGCCTTGATCAAAATACTTTTTTATCGCCTTATCAACCATCTCTTTATCAATACTATCACCCTGTGAAAACCCTAACATTCTTAATGCAACAGGCTTAGAAAGGTGAACAAGTCCACTATACTCAATTGTTTTAACTACTTGCGCATATATATTTGTTGCAAAAACAACCAGTAAAAAAGATAACAATATTTTCATTCATATTCCATTTAAAAAATTAGTAAAGATTTTATCCATTATGAGGTTAATATTAAGTAAATTCAGTATAATTTTGCAAATAAATAGAAAGAATGAACATGAACATAGCAATTATTGGATTAGGTTTGATAGGTGGCTCTTTGGCTTTATCATTAAAAAAGCACTCATATGTTGAGACAATTGTCGGATATGATCATAATGAAAAACATAAAGAAGATGCACTCAAACTTGGATTAGTTGATAAAATAGTCTCTTTTGAAGAGATTAAAGAGTATGATGTTATTTTTCTTGCAATTCCTGTCAATGGAGTGATAAATATTTTACAAAAACTTACTGATGTTAAAGCCGAAACTACTATTATTGATTTAGGAAGTACAAAAGAGAAGATCGTAGCTTCCGTTCCACCAAAAATTCGTAAAAATTTTGTAGCAGCACACCCTATGACAGGAACAGAAAATTTCGGTCCACATGCTGCAGTTAAAAACCTCTATGATGGCAAAGTTGTCGTTTTATGTGATTTGGAAGAGAGTGGAGAGATGCAAGCAAAAGTTGCAAAAAAAATCTTTAAATCACTCAACATGAAAAAATACTTTATGAAATCCCATGAGCATGATAGACATGCTGCCTTTATCTCTCATATGCCACATGCTATCTCTTACTCCATCGCAAATACAGTCTTAAAACAGGAGAATAAACATAATATTTTAGCCCTAGCAGCCGGTGGATTTCGCTCAATGAGTCGCTTAGCGAAGAGTTCTCCAACCATGTGGGAAGATATTTTTCGACAAAACAGAGACAACCTGCTTGAAGCCATCACTCTCTTTGAGGTCGAATTAACAAATCTGAAAAAAAATATAGAAAACGAAGAGTGGGATAAAGTGCATAAAGAGATGGCAAATGCCAATAAACTGCACGATATCTTAGACTAGGATATATCGTACTTTTTCAACAACTCTTTTAGCATCTTTTGCTCTATCTTCTCTTTTTTGGACGAATAAAGATTTGATTCTAATATCTCTACTACTTTTCTCACCTCATCATCTCTCTCTTTATATGGCAACAGCTTTATCAACAATAATTTTTCATCATTTAAATGCAGTGTTTTCTCTTTTTTTAGCATTTTCAAAGGTTTTACAAACAACATCACTACTATCCCAAAAATCACTCCAATAATAAACGCAAAAATAATAGAAAACTTATCAGATACTCTCTCTTTACTCGTTACATGTGACTCATTTTGAGGTGTTTGCACAGATTCTTCCCTTTGAATTTTGAGTTCACTCTTTTTCACATCACCTTTGACTTTAATAGCAATCGGTTTTGTAGAGATCTTCTCTACCCTTTTTGTTGCAAGATTATAAAAAGCCAACGAAATAGGTGGAATTGTAAAATCTTTATCAGCAACAAAAGCCAATTTTTGTGTTAAAACATCTCCTTTTATGTTTATCTTTTCATCAAACACATTCACACCAGGAATGTAGGGTTTAAAACTTTCTATATCCTCCAAATTCCCATCACCAGTCACTCTTATTGTAACATTTACTGCTTCATTTGGATTGATCTCAAGTTTATCAGCTTTAGCTTCTATTGTAAAGTTTCCAACTATTTTTGCA
>DQUE01000121.1 GCA_015662405.1 Sulfurimonas autotrophica
ACTGTTACTGTTTTGTCACGTCTGCCCTCTATGATGAGTTGTAAAAAGGAGTGTTGATCTATGGGACCTATTATACCTATAGGAGTGAGTCCCTGTCTTGTAGCGTTTCTGTCTATCTTCCCTAAGCTCTCTCCCCATAATTGGATGTACCACTTATTAAAGCCTTCTAGTCTTGATGAATAGGAAAAAACTACATTTATATTAAAGCTGTTTTTATACTCCACTAAAAATCGTGCCTTTTTTAGGAGGCGCTGTTTGGTTTGACTACTTTTGCTTTTAGCACTTTGAAAAAAACCATCATGTATTTTTCTTGCACCTATTAATAACTCATCTATCTCTATGCCAACGATTGCTAAAGGAAGCAAACCCACCGCTGAAAAAACAGAAAACCTCCCACCAACATTTTTAGGAATTATAAAACTTTTTATTCCATTTGCTTTTGCATACCTATTAAGTTTTGAATCATCTTCTGTTACTACTATAGTATTGTTTTTATTACATGTGACCAAAGAGTTGATGTACTTAAATAGCGCTATCGTCTCTACTGTCGTTCCTGATTTTGAAATAACTATAAAAAGAGTATCTCTAAGGTCTATATTTTCTAATTTAGACTTGATATCTATAGGATCAGTAGTCTCCAAAAAAAAGAGTCTTTTTTTCAATCTACGAGAGTGTTTTAAAAATTTATATATAGCATATGTACCAAGAGTGCTACCCCCTATTCCAATAACAACAACATTTCTCTGTTGTACTCTTTTTGCATACTCTTTATAAATAGTTGTCTCTTGAAATGGTAGATTATAATACCCTATACTCGCCTTCTCTTTTACAATTTCATCAAAAATATCTTCATCTGATAGAGTCGGGTTAAAATTATGACTGTATTGCATAACTATCTATTTTTCACTCTTTTTATAAAAATAGTTTGTAGCTGCAACAAATCCATCAACACTTCCACAATCAAAGCGTTTGCCCCTAAACTTGTAAGCTATGACTTTTCCTTGTTTTGCCTGCTCCAAAAGTGCATCAGTTATTTGAATTTCTCCGCCTTTTCCCGGTTTTGTCTCTTTAAGTATAGCAAAGATATCTGGTGTTAAAATATAGCGTCCTATAATGGCTAGGTTACTTGGCGCATCTTTTGGGTCTGGCTTTTCTACCATATTTGTCACTTGAAACAGCATCTCTTCTGACAAAGCTGAAGCATTACTTTGGGTGAGGTTATCAACTTCGCCAAAGTCATCCATCTTTTTAACAGCAACAACACCATATTTATTAGTCTCTTCAAGTGGTACCTCTTCTACTGCCACAATAGAGCATCTGTATCTATCATACAGTTTTACCATTTGTGCCAAAACCCCCTCATCTGCATTATCACACAAATCATCCGCCAATATTACAGCAAATGGTTCTTCGCCTATTAATGTCTCACCTGTGAGTATAGCATGTCCTAGTCCTTTCATCTCTATCTGTCTCGTGTATGAGAATGTACAATTTGTAATAACCTTGCGTATCTCTGTTAAAAAGCTCTCTTTTGTAGTGTTTTTGATCTGATGTTCAAGTTCATAAGAGATATCAAAGTGGTCTTCTATAGCGCGTTTTCCGCGTCCTGTTACTATCGCCATAGTATTGATTCCTGCTTCTATAGCCTCTTCAACACCGTATTGGAGCAATGGTTTTGTAAGGACTGGTAGCATCTCTTTTGGAATAGCTTTCGTAGCGGGAAGGAATCTTGTACCATATCCCGCAGCAGGAAAAAGACATTTTCTAATAGTTGTTTGCAATTGTAAAAACCCTTTCATTTTAATTAATTGCTTATTATACTGAAAAAATATTTATTTTGAACCTAAGTTATGGGTTCATAGTTTATATTTTCAATTTATAAACTTTTGCACTTGGATGAAGTATTACCGGTTCAAACAGGTTTTTCTCATAATTTTCTAGCACCATCAACTGAATGTACAAAGAGTTATATGTCTTTTCATCCACAATCAAAAAGGTATTGTAATTTTGCATATAAATCACACTGATATTTGATGAAAAGTTTACAAGCTGGACATCTTTATGGAGTTGCATTGCTGTGTCATAAGAGGTTTTAACAAACCTTTTTATCGGCACTACTTTATTGCCAATTTTTAAAGAGAGATCTCGTTTATCTAAAAAGATATTTGGTGCTATCTGAATAGTTCCACCTAAATCTTTAAAGTTTCGACTGACAAAGAAAAATGGCTGTTTTGCTTTTACCCCATTCATAAGATTAATGTTTGAAAAAAGTGCAACTGTCGGATATATATTTACCATTCTCCATGGGAGATAAAAGTAGATATCTCGACTCTTTTTGGGCAGTTTTATAGCATTTTTGAGTGATGCCAAGAAGGCATTTGTATCACTGTAGCCATACGCTTTTGTCATCTGTTCTATATTTGAAAAAATGGTAAGATTTTTATCTTCTATTTCTGCTTTATGCGATTTTTTGTAATCAAATGTTTTTTCTGTATATTCCACATCAAGCCTTGCCATCTTTGCAGCTTCTGCTTGTGTATGTGTGAGCATAAAACTTACTGGAAAATTAACACTTCCACTATGTTTTCCTCCATCTATCAATGTTTTTACATCTGCATAGTAACGAATAGGATAACCATAATCCCACCAAGCAATTACATAATCTTCTCTCTCTGCTATCTCTCCTAGCTTACTTAAAACCTCAACTTCAGATGCATCAAATACTGTAGGCACTCTATAGCCCTCTATATGTTTATAGTTTGGGTATAAAATCCCCAATGTCAAAATAGTCATAAATAGCAGTTTGACTCGCTCTGCCTGTGCTCCTTTAGCACCAATTTGTACTATAAACATTTGAGCAAGTTCTGTTATCAAAAAAGCAATACCAAACGCCAAAACAGGAACAGCATA
>DQUE01000112.1 GCA_015662405.1 Sulfurimonas autotrophica
ATCTCTGTTGTTGCTTTTTGTGTACGCTCTGCAAGTTTTCTTACCTCATCGGCAACAACGGCAAAACCACGTCCATGCTCGCCTGCACGCGCCGCTTCAATGGCAGCATTGAGTGCAAGTAGATTTGTCTGGTCTGCAATATCTTTAATGAGCCCTACAACTTCTGAAATATCACGCGAACGACCCTCAAGGTTTATAATGCCCTCATGTGAGGAGGAGATAAGCTCAGTTAAAGAGTTGAGTCTTTGTCCAATCTCAAGAACATTATTTAAGCTTCCTGTTGCTTGCTCTGCAGTCTCTTCTGATACATTCACGATCTCTTTTGCCTCATCAGAGG
Source organism: Sulfurimonas autotrophica (assembly GCA_015662405.1). Classification (GTDB taxonomy): domain Bacteria; phylum Campylobacterota; class Campylobacteria; order Campylobacterales; family Sulfurimonadaceae; genus Sulfurimonas; species Sulfurimonas autotrophica_A. Next base: position 338 of record DQUE01000112.1, read on the forward strand.
ATACCATAAGGTCTGTTTGAATGATATGGAGCCCCTCAGCGATACCTCCACCAAGATTTGCAAATTTATGAGAAATCTCACTCATAAGTTTTGTTTTATAACCGTTTGCAATAGAGGTAATTGCCTTGTTTACACTTCGGGCGGTAGTGTGAAATAGACCCTGCAAACCTTGCGGGTAAGTGTGTCGATAGGTCTTTCCTTGTGAAGCAGCTCTAATGGTAGTATCAGCATCGCGCATAAAGGCTTCGAGCTGGTCAAGCATGTCATTCATTGCCCAGGCAATTCTGCTCTCAATGGAGCCATCTTGTGGAATATGGGTAATACGCCCCTCAAGTTTTCCCTCTGCAGTCTCTTGTAAAACCTCTTCTATTCTATTTAAGATGGTTTTATTGAGAGTTGCTGTTTTGCAAGGAGTAAAGAGTGAAGCGATTGCTAAAATGGTTATAATTGCCATTAAAATGTAGTTTGTGTCTATAAAGGCATAGATACTAACACCAATAAGTATGATAAAAAGGGAGACTGTTTGATTAGTCTTGAAGAGAGATGATATATTCATCATAGCTGACTCCTTCGTCATGTAATAGATCTGTTAAAATTTTCATTCCGGCTTGGGTGCCACCACTCTTTTCTGCTTGTAGCATCTGTGCATAGAGAGGTTTTATAACTTGGAGTGCCTCTCTCTTTGGTTTTCGTCTTACAGAGTAGTATCCGATTATATTTCCTCTCTCATCAACAGAGGGAGTTACATTTGCATAGACCCAGTAGGAGTTATTGTTTTTTGTTTTATTGACTACATAAGCAAAAATCTCCTCTTTTGCTTGTACTCTCTCCCACAACAACTTAAAAATCGTCTTTGGCATATCGGGATGACGAACGATGTTGTGAGGTTTTCCAAGGAGTTCCTCTTCTGAATATTCTGCTAAATCAAGAAATATTCTATTGACATATGTCAGCCGACCTTTTGTGTCTGTTTTAGAGACAATAAAGTCGTTTTCACCTAATTCTCTTTCCATTTTTTCCCTCGCTTTATAGTGATGGGAATATTGTAGCATATTTTTATTGTATTATTGTTATAATTTTGCATAAGGAAGTTTATGTTTGTATTGTTGTCCCTTTTTTACTATTTCTATTTTTCAATAGTTGGAATATATATAATCTTTTTACCAAAGATTCTCAGTGAAGTTGGGTATGCTCCGAGTGAGATAGGTGTCATATTTGCAATGGCTCCCCTTGTCCGCTTTATACTCCCCTTTATGTTTATACGTGGTTTGACACTTAATGCAACAATTTTTAAGCTAGCACTCATTGTCATTGTTATAAGCCTTTGTTCTTTTTATTTTTCTCTGCACCATTTTTATGTACTTGTAGTCTCAAATATTTTTCTCGGATTTGGTATGAGTCTTGTGCTCCCTTTTATAGAGGTAATATCTCTGCATACAATTAAAAAAGAGCGCTATGGAAAAGTACGTCTTTTTGGTTCTTTGGGTTTTATAGCCGTAGCACTTGTTTTAGTAAAGTTTTTAAGCTCTGCCTATGTGGCACTTGATTTTTTACTTTTTTTGGGTGTTTTAATGCTTTTTGTCTCATATAGAGTTCTACACTATGCTCCTGATACTTCATATGTCAAAGAAAAAGCGTTACAAAATGATATAAATATCTTCAAAGAGTGGAGGCTTTGGGGTGGATTGGTTTTAGTGCAGATGAGTTTTGGCTCTTTTTATAATTTTTTTACGATCTATGAAACTGACCATGGTGTAAGCTTAGATATGACAATATATCTATGGAGTTTTGGGGTTTTGCTTGAAGTGGTGATGTTTTTTTTTCAAGGAGCTCTTTTAGAGGGAAGTTTGCTAAAAATATTACGTTTTACTGCCTTGGCGACTCTATTGCGGTGGTTTTTGGTTTTTTTGTTTCCACAAAATCTGCCAATTCTTTTTTTCTCTCAAGCACTCCATGCGCTTAGCTTTGCACTTTTTCATACAGCAGCAATAAGTTATCTGTTTCAACGCTATAGGCATAAAAGTCTTTCACAACAGTTTTTTTCGGGAGTAACATACGGTTTTGGCGGTTTGAGCGGAGCGCTTATTGCAGGGTATGTCTATGAGTATTTTCCTCGTTATCTTTTTTTGACCTCTAGCTTGATGGCACTTGGTGCTTTTTTGCTTTTTATGCTTGTGAGAGAGAAGAAAGCGTAAAGAGGCTTTATCGTTGTTTTGTTAATTGGATAGACTCAACTAGTCGAGAAAGCTGGTAGTAACTGTTTTGATATGGTGAGTCTATTTGAAAAAGCAGTGGTCTGTATTTGAGATAGTTTGTCCATACTTTTTTACTCTGTTTTGTACGTCCACGCTTGATAAGTTCAAAACAAACAGCAGCATTTATAAAGCCTTTTAAGAGTTTTACCTCTTTGTCATCTTCAAAACGGCGCGGATACCAAGCCTCTTCAAGCACTTCATGG